>NZ_BAAABH010000004.1:0-162558 GCF_054767855.1 Clostridium sp. CTA-19
CAGTTGTGGTTATTACTATTTACTTCGTTCCTAGTAATTCTCAACGTATATTTTTATAAACTTTCAAATCAAATTATATTGATAGATTTTTTAAAATCATTTTCAGAAAGTGGTTGCCACTTTCATCCTAAATTCATAATTCATAATTCTTAACTAAATATATTTGCACTTATTTTTCTCAACTGATAACAAAAATTTCATGTATAAATTTAAGTTAGAAATTGTTTCCCTATATAGGGTTCCAAATTGACTTTTAAAATTGTTCATTCCCAAATATGGATATCCAAAATAGTGAGACATGCTCCGAATCACTTAGAATTCAACACTGCATCTTGTATAAAAATATTTTAATATTATTGAATAAATTTAAATTGGAGCTTGTTTCCTTATATATGTATACAACAGGGAAAGAAAAATTAAATGTTTTAGTAATAATTTTATCAACTTGTAAATATTAATGGAATATGAAAGGGTGATAAAAATGGCTATAGAGATACTTGAAGTTTTACCTAGAAATATAAGAGAACTTATAGAAAAAGATATTCCATTAAATCAATTACAAGAAATTAGATTAAAAGTAAACAAGCCACTATTCATATATTCCAATAATAAAGAAAAAAAATATGAATATAAGCCATCTGTTGAAACAATGAAATTTATATTACAAAAGATAAGTAGTTATTCAATATATGCATTTGAAGATGAAATTAAACAGGGATATATAACAATAAAAGGTGGACATAGAGTAGGAATATGCGGAACTGTTGTTACGGAAGGCAATAAAGTAAAAACTATAAAAAATATAGTATCTATAAATATAAGAGTTGCAAAGGAGATAATAAATTGCTCACAAACTATTATTCCTTATATCTTAGATAAAGGTGAAATATTAAACACCATAATAATATCACCACCTAAATGTGGCAAAACAACCATATTAAGAGATGTTTGTCGGGTTATATCAAATGGAAATTATACATTAAATCTTAAAGGTAAAAATGTATCAGTTATAGATGAAAGAAGCGAAATTGCTGCATGCTTTAAAGGAATACCACAAATGAATGTAGGTGAGAGAACTGATGTTCTAGATAGTTGTCCTAAAAGTGAAGGAATAATAATGGCTATAAGGAGTATGTCACCAGAAATTGTAATTTGTGATGAAATTGGAACATATAAAGATATGGATAGTATTATTGCAGCTTTAAATTCAGGGGTAAAGCTTATTACAACTATACATGGATTTGATATAGATGATTTATATAAAAGACCAGTATTTAGAGAAGTTATGGAAAACAATGTATTTGATAGAGCGGTTGTGCTAAGTAATAGAAAAGGTGTGGGAACTATAGAATATGTATATGATTTTAAAAAAGGAAAGGAATTAGGAGGAATTTTAAGTGGTTAGGTTGTTAGGGGCATTTATAGTTTTAGTCACTTCGTCATTGACTGGTTATATATATGGTGAAAATTTAAAAATAAGAGTAATTAATTTAAAAGAATTTCAAAGAGCTATGTATCATTTAAAAAATGAAATTACGTATAGTCACTCTTTATTACACAGTGCATTAATAACAGTCTCTGAAAATACAAAAGAGCCTATAACTACAACTTTGAATGAAATATCAGTTTTGTTAAGTGAAAATTCATGTGACAGTGTATATGATGCTTTTAGCAAAGCTTTTGAAAAAAATAAAGATGCTTTACGGTTTAATAAAGAGGATATTTCTATATTTTTAAACTTATCTAAAACTTTGGGAGAGATGAGTTTAGAAGGGCAAGAAGACATGTTTGAGCTATCAATATTTAATCTAAAAGAAAATATTAAAACTGCACAAGAACATTTGAAGAAAAACTTAAAAATGTATAGATATTTAGGTTTTACTGTAGGTGCCATGATAGTAATAATTCTTATCTAGGGGGGATATATATGTTAGATTTTACTTTGATAATAAAAATAGGAGTAATAGGAATAGTTACAATAATATTGGATAAGGTTTTAAAAAGTGGAGGTAGAGATGATTATGCAACTATGGTTAATTTTGCAGGAATAATAATTATATTAATGATGATAACTACATTAGTAATAAAGTTATTTTCTTCAATTCAAACCTTAGTAAATTTTTAGATATATAAAGGAGGGCATTATGGAGATATTACAGGTAGTAGGCTTTGCTTTTGCAGCTCTCTTTATGGCACAAACCCTTAAGCATAATAGGAGTGATATAGCCCTTTTAATTAGTACTGCTGCAGGAATTATAATTTTCTTGTTCGTAATAAGTAAACTTACTATAGTTATTAGTTTCTTACAGACTATCGCTAATAAGGCAAATATAGATGTCGTATATTTAGATATAATATTTAAAATTTTGGCAATTGCTTATTTAGCTTCATTTTGTAGCGAAGTTTGTAAAGATGCAGGGGAGGGGAGTATAGCATCTAAAGTTGAATTTGCAGGTAAAATTTTAATACTTACTTTGGCAATGCCAATATTAATGGGCGTAATGCAAACTATATTAAAGATGTTATAAAAGAGGTATATTATGAAAAAGTTTTTATTTTTATTAGCTTTAATACTATTTATTCCTCTTAATGTACAAGCTATTGATAATAATGATACAAAGATAGATGAGGTTCAGATTACAGAAGAACAAAAACAAAAAATGGATCAACTCTATGATTATATATCAAATATGCAAAATGATTATGAGATTTTAAGAGGATTAAATCCAAAAGAATTTGTTGAGAATTATATGAAAACTGGTGATGGTGGATTTTCAATACAAGGATTAAGTAAAACACTTTTAATGTATTCAGTTAAAGAAATATTAGCATCATCTAAATTAGTAGGATCAATTATTATAATAGCTATAGTCAGTGCACTTTTAAATAATTTACAACAGGCTTTTAGCAATGAAAATTTATCTAACATAGCTCACTTTGCTTGTTATTCAGTGATGATAATACTTGTATCAAAAGGTTTTTATATGGGAATAGATGTTGCAAGAACTGCGATAAAAGAAATGAGTGATTTTATAACCGCATTATTTCCAGTACTTATGATGCTTCTAGCAAGTGTTGGAGGATTTGCAGAAGCCACCCTTATGGATCCGGTGATTATGGCAATAAGCAGTATAGGTGCTAAATTTTATTCTACTGTTTTAATTCCAGTTATATCTATGGGGTTTGTTCTCGATTTTGTAAATAATATTTGTGATGATTATAAGATAAGTAATTTAACTAATTTACTAAAAAAATCAGCGCTTTGGGTTCAAGGAATATTTTTAACTGGTTTTATAGCGACGATTACGGTGAGGAGTATTGCATCTAAAAGTATAGATGCAGTAACTATGAAAACTGCAAAATTTGCTGTAGATAGTTTTATACCGGTTATTGGAAAAACTTTATCAGATGCTATATCTACAGTAGCTGGTTATACTGTTCTTTTGAAAAATGCCATAAGTACTGTAGGACTTTTGATAGTTTTAATGATAGTATTGATGCCTATAATAAAAATTTTAATTATGGCACTAATATATAAATTAACAGCAGCTATATTAGAACCAATTAGTGATAAAAAAATAGTATCTGTTATAAATTCAGCTGGAGGATCATTAATAGTAATAAGTTCTTGTGTTATTAGTGTAAGTATAATGTTTTTTATAATGATTGCTATAGTAGCAGGGACGGGAAAAAGCATAATAATGATATAAATATTTTTAACAGTGGCTAATAACATATAGAAAGCTTAAAAAATAAAATTTTAAGTTGGTGAGTGGTAAAAATGATTGAAGAACTAAGAGGATTCATAATCACTTTGTGCACTGCTATGTTTTTTATAACAGCTGTACAAATGATACTTCCGGATAATTCATTAAAAAAATATTGTAGCTTTGCACTTGGTTTATTATTAGTGGTAATTATGTTAAATCCAATAGTAAAACTTTTAAATTCACAAGTTGACATATATGAAGAAATAGATAAATCAACGGCATATATATTTGATAAAGAATATGAAGTAGATTATGAAAAATATAAAAAAATAAATATAGAAAATACGTTGGAAAACTTTCAAAAAAATTTTGAAAGTCAATGTATAAGTGATTTAGAAGATAAATTTAAAGATAAAAAGTTTAGTGCGGATGTACAAGCTTCTTTTGATGAAGAAAATACAACATTTAAAATAGACAGTATGCAAATTGCATTAAAGGATGGGATGATAGACAAAATAAAAAAAGTGGATATAGGGGGAGATAATAGTGTAACAGTGGATAAGTTTGAAGATTCTGATGATGAAGAGTCAAAGGAAATAAAAAAATATTTAAGTGAAAAGTATGAGATTTCACAGGACATAATATACGTTAGCAAAAGATAAAATTCACTATAAACTCAAGAAAAGAATTGTATTTAAAAATATAAGGGGGTGTGTATATGGACTTTGAAAAAATAAAAGCTAAATTTTTTTCAGAATCTAAAGAAAATGGAATAAATCAGCAATGTATAGGAAAAGATAATAATAAAGATGAAAACAAAAATGGAAACAAATCTAAAGGTAAAATGTATAATTTGTTAATCTTGTTTTTCATTGGAGTAGCATTGTTATTTATGGGTAACTTCTTTAAACAAAATTCTCAAGGTGAAATTATGGGTGATAAAAATTCTTCAGATATTACAGCAACAGTACAAGAAGAAAATAAAGAAGAAATTACAGAGGCAACTATGGAAACTTCAAATTATAAAGAAAAAGTTCAAGGTGAACTCATATCTATATTAGAAAAAATAGATGGAGTAGGTAGAGTTGAAGCTATGATTTATTTTGAGAGCGGTGAAGAACAAGTGCCTGCTTTAAATATAAATGACTCTAAGAGCAATACGACAGAAAAAGATACTGTTGGAGGTGAAAGAAGCATAAATCAAGAAAATGGTGGGAGTACAGTTGTAATGTCCAATGAAGGGTCTAAAACTGAGCCTCTTATCGTTAAAACATACAATCCTAAAATAACAGGAATATGTGTTGTTGCTGAAGGTGCTTCAGATAAAATAACAGAGCTTAGGGTCCGCCAAGCTGTTACTAATTTATTTGATTTGGAAGAAGAAAAAGTTCAGGTATATCCTATGAAAAATTAGCATATAATTAGTTAGAAATAAAAATTGGGGGGAATATAAAAATGAATAAAAAACAAACATTAATCATTTCAGCATTACTATTAGTTGTAGTGTTATGTGGATATGCAGCAACTCAAGTTAACTCACCTTTATATGTTACAGATGGAGAATTTATAGGTGAAACAGCAGCTAATGATAAAGATAACAAAAAGAAGGAAAAAAGCAAAACTACAAGCAGTAGTAGTTATTTTACAGAAGCAAAATTAAGTAGAGATCAAGCAAGGAATAAAGCAACTCAAACATTAAAGAGTTTATTAGATAACGATAAAACTCCAGCAGAACAAAAGAAAGAAGCAGCAGAAGAATATAAAAATCTAGCTTTAAGAGGAGACAAAGAAACAAATATAGAATTAGCTTTAAAAGCTCAAGGATTTGAAGAAGTTGTATGTGAATTAGAAGATGAAAAGGCAAATATAGTAGTAAAACATGAAAAAGAGCTAAGTGACCAACAGTTAAGACAAATAAAAGATGTAGTAGTAAGCAAGGCTAACATAAAAAATGTTCAAATAAAGGTTATAGAATAGTATTTGTAATATAAATCTTTATCTGATATAATATTTTTAACAAGTTTTACCTACGATAAATAAGGGGGTACTAGTATGGAAGAGAATAGACAGTTTGAAGATTTAAATGAAGAAATAGGAATTGTAAAAATATCTGATGAAGTTGTAAGTGTTATTGCTGGGTTAGCGGCATCTGAGATAAAAGGCATCGTTGAAATGAGTTCTAAAACTGGTGAAATAAGTCAATTATTTCCAATGAAGAAAAATGTATCTAAGGGTGTAAAAGTAACGCTAGAAGAAAATAGTACTACAATAGACTTACACGTGGTTGTTGAGTATGGTATTAACATAACAGAAGTTTCTGAAAAGGTTCAGAAAAATGTAAAAAGAACCGTTGAAACAATGACAGGGTTAACAGTTTCTGCCGTTAATATATATGTTCAGAATGTTATACTCCCTAAACCAGATAAAGAAGAAAAAGAAATTTAAAAATATCCCTCCCTTTGTGGAGGGTTTTGTTTTTCAATTTCATATATTTATGATATAATTATCTTCGTTTGAAAATAAATAAGTAAATAATTTTTTTTAGTGAGTTTATAAGAAAAACATTTAATTTATAGGAGGAACTTATGAATAGAAGAAAAACAAGAGATATAGCTATGAAGCTATTATTTGAAATGTCAATTAATAAAGAAGATTACATGTCTACTATAGAAAGTTTTAAAGAAAATGCAGAGGTGAAATTAGAGGATGTTGATTTTTCTTACATAATAAGAATATTAAAAAATGTAAATGATAACTTAGATTTGATAAATGAAACAATATCAAATAATTTAGTTAAATGGAAAATTGATAGAATATCTAAAATAAATTTATCAATTCTTAAGTTAGCAGTTTGTGAAATATTATTTGAGGAAGATATTCCTAATAAGGTTTCACTAAATGAAGCTATAGAGCTTGCTAAAAAATATGGTGAAGATAATTCAGCATCTTTTGTTAATGGTGTATTAAACAGCATAATAAAAAAATAGTAAGTTATACATAAAAATTTGCACTAGAGTAATATAAATAAAAATTAAGTTTGTAAATTTTAAAAAAATTATCAAAGTTTACTTTTAAATTTTATATAGAGATAGTGAAATAAGCTCGAATCTTAATTTATTCATGAATTATATAAAATTTTTATTTCAAATGTGTTCGTGAATTTAAGCTACTTTCGAGCATGTATTCACTGTTGAGGGTATCCGTAATCTACTTATTCATGAGGAATTTTCGTTAATTAAAAACATTAACAGATTTTACAAGTAAAAGAGGTATGGAATAAATCGAATATCTATTAAATTAGATAGTTAAATGTAATATCTAA
This sequence comes from Clostridium sp. CTA-19, assembly GCF_054767855.1. Classification (NCBI taxonomy): domain Bacteria; kingdom Bacillati; phylum Bacillota; class Clostridia; order Eubacteriales; family Clostridiaceae; genus Clostridium; species Clostridium sp. CTA-19. The sequence continues at coordinate 7,033 of NZ_BAAABH010000004.1, forward strand.
ATTCTCACTTGATAAAGGTATAAATTGGATTTTAGTTTGGAACCTTATATTAAGTTTATATTTACCATAATAATTAGAGATATTTAATAGTAGATAATTTATAATTTTACTAGTGAAAAATATCAATATATATTTAAGTTTGAAATTTTTAAATAAATTAATAAAAAATATGCTGAAGTTTTAATTTACTAATAGTAAAATGATATTATCAATTGATTTTGAGTTGTAAAAATTTATTTTTCAATGTGTCATTTAAGCATTTATCAACTGATAAATATAAATTAAAATTTCAGCTTGTTTTATAAATTCATAAATGTTATTTAAGGTAATTAATGAACTATAGGGTTTCAAGTTGACTTTTAAAACTACTTATTCCAAAACTTGGATATCCAAAATAGTGATACATACTCCGAATAACTTAGAATTCAACACTACATTTTATATAAAAGTATTTTAAAGTTATTGAATAAATTTAAACGAGAACTTGTTTCTCTATAATACTTAATATTATATAGGTATAATTGAAGTAAATTGTTTTTTTTACAAGTTGAACAATTGATGATATATTAATATAATATATGTAATAGTTAACATTATAATATATGGTAAAATATTTTATAATGTTAGTTGATTTACTTTTATAAAATAATTAATATAAAAGTTTAAAATAGATTAGAATTAATCTATTTATTTATTTAAAAAGGGGGAGCATACAAATGGGTAAAAGAATTGAAGGAAAAGAAATTGCAAAAACTTATAGGGAAAATATTAAGAGTTTAATTGAGGAAAAGGTTTCAAAAGGTATTAGAAGACCTTCAATGGTTGCTGTTTTAGTAGGAAATGATGGGGGTTCAATTTCTTATATGAAAAATCAGCAAAAGCTTAGTGAGTCATTAGGAGTGAAATATACATCTATAGTTCTAGATGAATCTATTACTGAAGAAGAACTTATAAAAAACATAAATGAACTAAATGAAGATACCAATGTTGATGGAATTATACTTCAATTGCCATTACCTAAGCAATTTGATGAAAAGAAGGTTACATCTTCTATAAGTTATAAAAAAGATATAGATGGGCTTACAGATGTTAATATAGGGCTTTTATACAAAGGTGATAAATGTTTTATCCCTTGTACAGCTAAAAGTGTAATAGAAATTATAAAATTTGTAGAACCTAACATAGAAGGAAAAAAAGCTGTTGTTATAGGTAGAAGTAACATAGTTGGTAAACCAGCAGCACAATTATTGTTAAATGAAAATGCAACAGTTACAATATGTCACTCAAGAACTAAAAATTTAAAAGATGTATGTAAAGAGGCGGATATATTAGTGGCTGCTATGGGTAGACCAGGATTTGTTACTAAAGATTTTGTAAAAGAGGGTGCAGTAGTTATAGACGTTGGAACTACAATGGTAGAAGGTAAAATAAAGGGAGATGTAGTTTACGATGAAGTTATAGATATAGCATCACATTTAACACCAGTACCAGGTGGTGTTGGAGCTATGACAACAACAATGCTTATAAAAAATACATGTGAGGCATGGGAGAAAAATGTACGATAAAATAATAACAGTTTCTACTTTAAATAGTTATATAAAAAAGACATTGGATAACGATTTTATTCTTAGTAATTCAAAAATAAAAGGAGAGTTATCTAATGTAAAAATTCATAGTAGTGGACATATATATTTTTCGTTAAAAGATTATTCTTCTAAAATAAATTGCGTTATGTTTAAAAGCAATACTTATTCATTAACATTCATACCAGAAAATGGTATGAATGTTGTTGTTAGTGGAAGAATATCAGTATATGAAAAAGAAGGAGTGTACCAACTCTATTGTAACCATATGGAGGTTGATGGTGTTGGTGATTTATTTGTAGCTTTTGAAAAACTAAAAAAAGAATTGGAGATAGAAGGTTTATTTGATGAAAATAGAAAAAAATCATTACCATTGGTTCCTAAAAAGATAGGTGTTGTAACCTCTAATACAGGAGCAGCAATTAGAGATATTATAAATGTAGCAAAAATGAGAAATCCTAATGTTAATATGCTAATATGTCCAACATTAGTGCAAGGAATTAATGCAAAGGATGATATAGTAAAATCTATAGAAAAATTAAACTCCATAGATGATATAGATGTTATTATAATTGCACGTGGTGGCGGGTCTATAGAAGAATTATGGGCTTTTAATGAAGAAATTGTAGCAAGAGCTATTGTAAAATCTAAAAAGCCTATAGTAACAGGTATAGGTCATGAAACAGATTTCACTATAAGTGATTTTGTTTCTGATAAAAGGGCATCTACACCATCACAAGCGGCAGAAATAGTTGTTCCAACTCTATCTCAAATAGAAGAAAAAATACAAGTGTTGAAAAATAATATGTATATCAGTATGGAACGAAGAGTACATCAAGAAAAAAGAAATATAGATTTATATGAAAAAAAATTAGAATTAAATAGTCCAGAAAATTTTGTGGTTAACCAATATAATAATGTAGATAAATATAAACATATTTTAGAAGCAAAAATAAAAAGTAAAGTTGAAAAAGAAAAAAGTGAAATAAGTAATAAATATAACTTATTAACTGCACATAATCCATTAAATGTTTTGAATAAAGGTTATTCTCTTATATATGATAATAAAAACAATATAATACCAGATATTGGTGAATTAAAAAAAGTAAAAGAGGTAAGAATTCAACTAAAGAATGGAGAGAGTAATTTCATCATAGAAGAGAAGGGGGAATTTTAATGGCAAGAAAAAAAGAAAGCTATGAAGAAAAATTTTCAAAACTTACAGATATAGTAGATGTAATGGAAAATAGTCAATTGACTCTAGAAGAATCTATGAAAAAATATGAAGAAGGAATTAAACTTTGTAATGATTTATATAAGATTTTAAATGATTATGAGGGGAAAATAAAGATATTATCAGGGGATAATGAAGAAGAATTTAATATAGAATAATAAGTTATAACTAGTGAGGTATTTAAAATGGATATTAAGGACTTTAAAAATTTAATAGAAAAATACATATTGGAATATTTTGATGCAAAGCCAGAAGATTTAAAAAATTATTTAGAGCCAATGCTTTATAGCATGAAGGTTGGAGGCAAAAGAATAAGACCAATACTGTTACTTTTAACTTATAATTTATATAAAGAAAAATATGAAGAAGCACTACCTTTTGCTTTATCAATGGAAATGATTCATACGTACTCATTAATACATGACGATTTACCAAGTATGGACGATGACGATTTAAGACGAGGAATGCCTACTAATCATAAAAAATTTGGAGAAGCTAGAGCTATATTAGCAGGTGACGGACTATTAAATGAATCAATGATTATAATGTTTAATCAGTGTATGAGTTTAGAAGAAAGAAAGGTTAAGGCATCTAAATTGATAGCTGAAGCTGCTGGTGCAGAAGGTATGATATTAGGGCAAATCATAGATATTGAAAGTGAAGATAAACAGGTATCTGAGGAAATGCTTTTAAAGATGCACAAAAACAAAACAGGACAGCTTATAAAAGCGTCAATATTAAGTGGTGCCATATTAGGAGAAGCTACTGAAAAAGAGTTAGAAACATTAAGTGATTATGGAGAAAAAATTGGTTTGGCATTTCAAGTTAAGGATGATATTTTAGATGTAATTGGTGATGAAAAGGCAGCTGGAAAAAGTCTAAGTGATAAGGATAATTTAAAAAGCAACTTTATTACAATGTATGGTTTAGAAAAATGTAAAGAATATTGTGAAAAATTAACAAATGAATGTATTGAATTGCTAAGACAATTAGATAAAAATGTAGATTTATTAATAGAACTTACTGAATTCTTGTTAAAAAGAAATTATTAATCGTAATATTTTATTAGTTTAAAATATAAATTAAATGATTTTAAGTAGTATATAAATATGGAAAAAACTTAATTGTTTTTAATGGGAAAGAAAAGAAAAATGAAGGAAAAAGCAGTAAAATGGAGATTTTGACATTTTAAATGCATATGATATAATGTGATAAAAAAGGTGGTGCAGTATTCTAGTCGGGTAAGTATCTTTGAAGACGGGGCTAAAAATCCGTTGAAGAGCATATCGATGAAGTTCCTTGTGCTGGCTTAAAACGCCCAGTTTTGGGTTGGTGCTGGGAGTAAGAATGTGGGGCAAGCGCAAAGGCATGCGTAACTGACCCTACATTCGTGGAGACCATTGTATGTGCTTTGGGAGAGATATCCAAAGTACGGCAATGGATTAAACCTGCATTGTGGTAAACTGAGCTATGTGCAGAGTAGCTTGCCTTGAGTGATATAGGTGGAGGTAGGATCAAATCCTAATATCTAGGCCAAGGTATTAGGATTATTGCTTACTGAAACCTATGTTGCAAAAGAGGATAAAAAGGTACCTAACTGTTGAGGAAATCTCCTAGACTGTTTATTTTTAAGATATGTTAGGGATTGTAGTGTGGACTAAGTGGTAATCTAGTCCTATATATGGCGACAGTATAGATAGAATATTAAAAGGAAACTGCTAGAATGGCGACAATTTAGTTATTCTATGGGAAATCCTACTAGACCTAAGCCGCAAATTTTACTTAGTATATCACCACCTTTTATTAATATAGTGAAACAAGCTGAAACTTTAATTTGTGAATTTACTTAATTAAAGGAATTATAAGCCTGTCATCACTCTTTTGAGTAGCTAGGGTTTCTAATTAATAATTTTTAAATTTAACTTGGAACTCTGTAATAAATTGAACAGTAATTATAAAAATTAAACGATAGAAATAAATTTTAAGGGGAAAAGTCAATATACTAAAAGAAGTATTGAATCTTTAATTATTTATAATATTATGATGTAATTTTATAGAAGAGTAATTTTGCTATTTTGTAAAATATGATATAATTTTTACGGTTACGAAAATAATATATTTTGTAAAAAGAGGATAATGAAAATGACAAAGTACTTAGATAATTATAGTGATTTTAATAGTATAAGATATATGGATTTAAATGAGCTAAATGAATTTGCAAGTGAAATAAGACAATTTCTTATAGAAAAAGTTTCAGTAACTGGCGGACATTTAGCTTCAAATTTAGGTATAGTTGAATTAACAATTAGCCTATTTAATGTATTCGATTTTAATAAAGATAAAATAGTTTGGGATGTAGGTCATCAAAGTTATGTACATAAGGTGTTAACTGGAAGAAAAGAAATGTTTGGTACCTTAAGGCAATTTGATGGATTAAGTGGATTTCCTAAAAGAGATGAAAGCCAATATGATTTTTTTAATACAGGACATAGTAGTACATCAATTTCAGCAGCATTAGGAATGGCAAGAGCTAGAGACTTGAAGAAACAAGATAGTAGCATAATAGCTGTTATAGGTGATGGTGCTTTAACTGGTGGAATGGCTATGGAAGCATTAAATGATGTTGGTGATAATAAAAGTAAATTAATAATAATATTAAATGATAATGAAATGTCAATCTCAAAAAATGTAGGGGGAGTTTCATCATATTTAAGTGAAATAAGATTAGATAGTGGTTACAATAAATTAAAAACTGGGGTTACAACTAAGTTAGAGAAAATACCTACTGTGGGAAAAGGAATGGTAAATTCAATACATAAAATAAAAGGTGGTATAAAACAAATCTTTGTACCAGGAATGTTTTTTGAAGATATGGGTATTAAATATTTAGGACCTATAGACGGCCATAATATAAAGGAAATGAGTAAAGTTCTAAAAATGGCTAAGAATTTTAATGGACCAGTAATTATACATACAATAACTAAAAAAGGAAAAGGATATCCTTTTGCTGAAAAAGCACCTCATAAATTTCATGGAGTAGGACCATTTAATTCTTGTAATGGAAAAATTAATGGAAGCAGTGGCAAGAGTTATTCAGCAGCTTTTGGGGATGAAATGATAAATATAGCTAAGGATAATCCAGATGTAGTAGCTATAACAGCAGCGATGCCTGAAGGTACAGGGCTTGGTGGTTTTGCTAAACAATTTCCACAAAGATTTTTTGATGTAGGGATAGCAGAGCAACACGCTGTAACTATGGCAGCAGGAATGGCAGTTTCAGGATTAAAACCTGTTTTTGCGGTATATTCAACTTTTTTACAAAGAGGATATGACCAAGTATTACATGATGTAGCGCTACAAAATTTACCTGTGGTTTTTGCTATAGACAGAGCAGGAATTGTAGGTCAAGATGGTGAAACACATCAAGGAATATTTGATTTATCATATTTATCACATATACCTAATATGACGATAGTAAGTCCTAAATGTGTAGACGAATTGAACGTAATGTTAAACTTTGCTGTTACTGCAAATTATCCAGTTGCTATAAGATACCCGAGAGGTGGAGATATGGCTAATGTACATCTGTCACCTATAAAAAATATGGAAAAAGGTAAATGGGAAGTACTACAGGGAATAAAAGGTAAAATAGCGATTCTGGCCACAGGAAAAATGGTACAACATGCAATTATAGCTAAAGAGCAGTTGCTTCAAAATAATATAGATTGTACTGTAATTAATTCATGTTTTATAAAACCAATAGATACTAACTTAATTGATAAACTTATAAACGATGGAATCAATATGGTAGTTACTGTAGAGGATAATATAATAAATGGTGGTCTAGGAGATTTAGTATTACAATATATAAATAAAAAGAATTATAATAGCACTAAAGTTATTAACTTAGGATTTGATGACGAATTTATACCTCATGGATCCGTTGATATGTTATATAAGACTTATGGATTAGATCCAAAAGGAATTTACAACAGTATTATTAGTGCATTATAAAGGAGTAGGCATGAACGAGAACTTAATTAGACTAGATATTTTAGTGCATAATAAAGAAATTGCATCTTCAAGAGAAAAAGCAAAAGAATATATAAATGAAGGCAAGATTTATGTAAATGGATTAAAAGAAATTAAGTGTGGTAAAAAAATTCATAAAGATTCACAAATAGAACTTAGAGGTGAAACAATACCTTATGTTAGTAGGGGTGGATTGAAATTAGAAAAAGCTATAAAAAATTTTAATATAGATTTAAAAGATAAAATTTGCTTAGATATTGGAGCATCTACAGGGGGCTTTACACATTGTATGTTAGAAGAAGGCGCTACTAAAGTGTATTCTATAGATGTGGGGCATGATCAGCTTGTAAAGGAATTAAAGGCAGATAATAGAGTCATATCTATGGAAGGTGTAAATGCAAGATATTTGACTTCAGAGGATTTTGAAGAGCTTTCTGATTTTGCTTCAATAGATGTTTCATTTATATCATTGAAAAAAATAATTCCATCAGTAGCAAATCTTTTAAATGATAATGGTAAAATTATAGCGCTTATAAAACCACAATTTGAAGTTGGTAGAGGAAAAGTTAATAAAAAAGGAGTAGTTAAAAAGGTTACAGATCATATAGAAGTTATATTTAGAATTGTTAAATTTATAGAATCAATTGGACTAACTGTAATAGGTTTAGATTATTCTCCTATTAAGGGACCTAACGGTAATATAGAATATTTAGTGTATTTTTCCAAGTCTATAAATACAAATAATATATTCTCAGTGGATGAAATAGAAAAAATAGCTAAAATATCTCATTCCAGTTTATCAATGGAGGAAGTATGAAGAATATAGGGATAAATATTAATTCTAAAAAGGATAGTAAAGGCACAATAGTAATAGAAGTAGAAAAAATAGTAAAAAAATATTTTAAACAGTGTAACATATATAAATTTTATGATTCCTTAAACTTGGACAGTGAAAAAGGTGAAAAATTAGATTTTCTGATAGCTTTAGGTGGAGATGGCACTATTTTAAGAGCAGCAAGAGCAGTAGAAAAATTTGAAACGCCAATATTAGCTGTTAATATAGGTCATTTAGGATTTTTAACAAGTATAGAGCTTTCTCGATTAGAAAGTGGAATTAAGCGTATAAAGTCTAATGAATATACAATAAACAAACGTATGATGATAAAGTGTTCATTACCAGAAAGAAATGAGAAATATTATTATTCGGCTCTAAATGAAATAGTTATTTCTAAAGGAAGCTTTTCTCGTGTTATAAATTATGATATATATATAGATGGAAGCTTTTATATAAATTATAAGGCTGATGGGCTTATAATTTCTACTCCAACAGGATCCACAGCATATGCATTGTCAGCAGGTGGACCAATTATATATCCAACATTAGAGGTTATAGGAGTTACGCCTATATGCCCCATTTCTATAGGAAGCAAAACTATAATATTAGATTCTAATAATAAAATATCAATAACTATTAATTCCCAGGACTGTGGTTCATACTTATGTATAGATGGTCAATCAGTAATAGAATTAAAAGACAAAGAAGAAATTCATATAGAAAAAATGGCAAGAAAATGCAACTTAATAAATTTTGATGACTATAATTATTTTGACTTATTAAGAACAAAAATAATTTCAAGATCAATACAATGTGAAGGTGATAATTAGTGAAGAGTTTAAGGCATAATAAAATTTATGAAATAATAAAAAGTAAAGATATTGAAACACAGGAAGAATTGGCAGAAGAACTGAGAAATGATGGTATCAATGTAACTCAAGCTACAGTTTCAAGAGATATAAAAGAATTAAATCTTATAAAAATCTTATCACATGATGGAAAATATAAATATGCAGCGTCTAGTAAAGTGACAGGATATAACCCTAATGCAATGGCTAATATGTTTTCTAAAACTGCAACTTCAGTTGAAAAGATAGATAAGTTTTTAGTTGTAAGGACAATAACCGCATCAGCGGGGTTAGTAGCAGATGCTTTGGATTCTTTTGCATTTGATGGTGTTGCAGGTACAATAGCAGGAGATGATACAGTCCTTGTTATAACTAGAAGTGATGAAAAATCACATGAAATATTTGATAGAATACAGAAATTGATTCATAGATAGGGTTGATGTATTATGTTGTTACAATTAAATATTAAGAACTTTGCATTAATAGAAGAGCTTTCTATTGATTTTGAAAATGGATTCAACGTCTTGTCAGGTGAGACAGGAGCTGGAAAATCTATATTGATAGATGCTATTAATTTTGTTTTAGGTGGGAAATTTAATAAAAATCTTATAAGAGTTGGGGAAGAAAAAACTGTAGTTGAAGCAATATTTACAATAGACAATGAAAAAATAAAATCTACACTAAATATGTTAGAAGTAGATTATGATGATGTAATAGTGCTAACAAGAGAAAGTTTTAACACTGGTAAAACTATAGCTAAAGCTAATGGCAAAACTTTAATTTTATCAAAAATTAAGCTTATTAGTGAATCGATATTAGATATACATGGTCAACATGAAAATCAAAATCTTTTAGATAATTCTAACCATATAATTTATGTAGATGCTTTTGGAAGTGAAAATATAACAATTCTATTGGACGAATATAGAAAATTGTATGAAAGATTATCTTTAATAGAATCAAAAATAAAAGAATTAAAAGGAAATAACAACGATAGAGAAAAGAATATGGATTTTATAAAATTTCAAATTGATGAAATATCAAATATAAATCCTAAAATAGGTGAAGATAAAGAATTAGAAGAAAGTTTTTCAATGTTATCTAATGCAGAAAAAATAGAAAAAAGTTTATTACTTTCATATAGTATGTTAAGAAACAGTGGAGAAGAAGGTTATTCTACTGTAGATGGATTATCATATGTTATTAGGGAATTAAAAACTATAGAAAATAATAAATCTGAAATAAAAAAAATAGTATCTGCACTAGAAAGTTGTTATTATATCATAGAAGAAAATATCGATGATATAAGAACTATAAAAGATAATATATATTATGATGAAAAAGAATTAGAATTTGTTAATGGAAGAATGTATCAATTAAGTATAGCTAAAAAAAAGTATGGGGAAACAATAGAAGAAATATTAAATTATAAAAAAAATTTAGAAATTCGTTATGATGAACTTTTAAATTTTGGTGAAATAATAAAAAAGCTTGAAAAAGAAAAAACTGAATTGGAAAAAAAAATGGGCGAAAAAGCAGTGGAAATTCATAATATTAGAGTTTTAATAGGGGAAGAACTTGAAAAAAAAGTAAAGAATGAATTGGACTACATAGGACTTAATAAGAGTACGTTTAAAATAAATATAGAGCTTACAGAAAATATTTATTCTAATGGTATGGATAAAGTTCAATTTAATATATCAACAAACCCTGGACAACCACTTCAACCGTTAGAAGAGATAGTTTCAGGTGGGGAGCTTTCAAGAATAATGCTAGCACTTAAAACGGTATTTGTGGACAAAGATGAAATTCCAACTGTTATATTTGATGAAATTGATACTGGAATAAGTGGAAGAATAGCTCAAAGAGTTGGTGAAAAAATGTATTTAATATCAAAAAATCACCAAGTGTTATGTGTAACTCATTTACCACAAATAGCTAGCATGGCAGATTATAATTACTTAATAGCAAAAGAATCCACAAATGATAAAACTTTTACAAAAGTAAGAAAAATGGATAAGAATGAGAAGAAATATGAGATAGCTAGAATGATAGGTGGAAGTGAAGTAACTAAGTTAACACTAGATAACTCAGAGGAAATGATAGAAATGGCTAATATATTAAAACGTAATATAGTATAAAAACAAAAAAACTGTATGAAAATAAGATTGAAATTTTATTTTCATATGGTTTTTTTATTATATAAATTAAAAATTATCTATAAAATGTAATTTTAAAAAAGTAAAAAAATTTTATCTATTCATATATATAAAAAATTAAGTTATTAAGTGAAGTTTAGTTTACATCATTATATAATAAGTTTTTGTTCTCATTTTAAATTAAAGTTTTTATGTATAATTTAAATTTAAATTTGTATTACTATAATAACATACATAAATGTTAAAAAATAAAATTAATTTACAAAAATAACAATAGTTATTTATAAATTAAGCATACAATATATATTAGGAGATATATTATAAATAAATTGAAATTTTATATCATTTGTAATATAAAAAATTATATAAATAAAAGTTGTATACAAGGAAATTTTAATACAATAAAAAAGGTATTAATAGTTAGTACAGTTTAAAACCTAAATATATTTATTGTTACAAGGTTTTTATGTTCCAAACTTATACTAAAAATTTATCTAAATAATAGTAACATCTTATGATTTTAACTTTTAAAGAAATATAATATCAACATAATAAATTTAGAACTTGGGAAATTTAAAAATACAAAGTTAAAAGGAGGCATAGCATTATGAAAAAAAATAGAAATAATATATTATCTTTATTTATATCAAGTATAATATTTTTTACTATAATTTTTAGTTCGGGAAATTTAGGTAAAAACATTGAATTGGCTTTTAAATTAAATAAAGATAATTCGTATAGCTATAATGAAGGAATACTTAAAACTGAAAATTTAGATGTTAGCGTAAGTAATATAAATAAAGATTCGATACAATTAAATAAAAGTTTATATGCTAAAGCTTCCGAAGTTAAATTATATCCAGGTGGGCAACCTTTAGGAATAAAGTTAAATACTAAAGGAGCTTTAGTAATAGCATTATCTGATATACAAACCAATAATGGCTTAATTAGTCCAGGAGCTAAAGCTGGAATAGAAATTGGCGATAGTATATTGAAAATTAATAATGAAGAAATAAATAGCTCAGAAGATGTAGCAACTTTTGTAAATAGATGTAATGGCGAAGAAATTTTAATTACTATTAAAAGAGAAAAAAGTACTATGGATGTTAAGTTAAAACCAGTTAAATGCTTAGATGATGACAAATATAAAATAGGACTTTGGGTAAGAGATTCCACAGCTGGTGTTGGAACATTAACTTTTTATGATGAAAAAAGCAAAAGATTTGGAGCATTAGGACACCCAATAACAGATGTAGACACAGGAAATATTATGTCTATATCAAATGGAGAAATAATTTCATCTAACATAGTTTCAGTAAGAAAAGGAGAAAGAGGAAATCCAGGAGAATTAAGAGGAATTTTTACAGATGAAAATAGTAGTTTAGGTAATATAGAATATAATACAGAATGTGGAATATTTGGTAAAGGTAATAATTCATTATTAAATGGAGTTTATAATAATCCACTACCAATAGCTTCAAGAGATGAGATAAAGCTTGGAAAAGCACAAATATTAACTACAATTGAAGGAAATGAACCTAAATTTTATGATATAGAAATTGAAAAATTACTACCACAGAATGAACCAGGATCTAAAAGTATGGTAATTAAAATCACTGATGAAGAATTTTTAAGCAAAGTTGGTGGTATAGTTCAGGGTATGAGTGGTAGCCCAATTATACAAAATGGTAAAATAATTGGTGCTGTAACACATGTTTTAATTAACAAGCCAGACACTGGTTATGGTATATATATTGACTGGATGCTAAAGGATTCAGATATTTTATCAAAATAGATAGATTTTTTCAAAGAAAAATAATAAAATGTATAAGAGAGGGTTCTTATGCATTTTATTATTTTAATTTTAAATTTGAAAAAGTGTAAAATAATTACAAAATTCATTTTTTTTTAATTTAAAAGAAGGAATTATATTTCTTTTGTCGAAAATATAGATTGTTAGAAAATGGTAATTAGTAGGAAAAGGGGAGTATATAATATGGAACAAAATAGTATCAGTGTACTTATCGCAGATGATAATAAGGAATTTTGTAATATTCTTAATGACTACTTACTAAGTCAAAAAGATATTAATGTGGTTGCTATAGCGAAAGATGGTATAGAGGCATTAAAATTCATAGAAGAGAAAAAACCAGATTTAGTAGTTTTAGATATAATAATGCCACATTTAGATGGATTAGGTGTACTTGAAAAATTAAACAGTATGAACTTAGATCCTATGCCAAGAATAATTGTTTTATCTGCAGTAGGTCAAGATAAAATAACTCAAAGAGCAATAACTTTAGGTGCAGATTATTATGTGGTTAAGCCATTTGATATGGATGTATTTACAAAAAGAATTAGACAAATGTTTAATAACACAATAACAGGTGATGAAAATAAGAAACCAATAGTTGTATCAGAAGTACCAACAATATCAAAAACAGCTGAAAGTGGACCAATAAATTTAGAGACAGAAATAACTAATATAATTCATGAAATAGGTGTACCAGCACATATTAAAGGGTATATGTATTTAAGAGAAGCTATAACATTAGTTGTAAATGACATAGAATTTTTATCAGCAGTAACAAAAGAATTATATCCAACTATAGCTAAAAAGTACAATACTACTGCAAGTAGGGTTGAGAGAGCTATAAGACATGCTATAGAAGTAGCTTGGAGCAGAGGACAAGTAGACACAATTAATAAATTATTTGGGTATACTATTCATAATGATAAAGGTAAGCCAACTAATAGTGAATTCATAGCTATGGTTGCAGATAAATTAAGATTAAAAAATAGAGTTAGCTAACAGATATTTTGAGAAATTTATAATTTTAAAATAATAAGTGTAAGTTAAGAAAAGGTATATGTTTTATTAAATATTTATATTATATTTGATTAAATGTGTGCCTTTTTCATGTAAAAAATTAAAAGAAATATTATAATTTGGGAAAAATGAATTAAGTAGTACAAGAGTGATTATATAGGCTTCTAAGTTGACTCTTAAAGTTGTTCATTCCAAAACTTGGATACTTAAAATAGTGAGACATGCTCCGAATCACTTAGAATTCAACACTACATCTTGTGTAAAAATATTTTAAGGTTGTTGAATAAATTTAAATTGGAGCTTGTTTCCCTATATTAATGTCTATTTGAGAGTTGAAAATAAAAAAGTTATAAAATATATATTAGTTTTAATTTTAAGTAGATATTTAAATAACATAAAAGTATATTTTAATAATTATATAATAAAGTTATAATTAAAATAAATTCTAGTAAGCTATTAAAGTAGTTTAAATGCGTCAGGAAGCTTAAAAACGAAATTAAGGATGTAGACTTCAATAAAGTTGTAAAGAGTCTGAAATTGATGTATTTTGATTAATATAGCTATTATATGATTATAAACATATGAAGACTAATGATTATATTTAATATTAATAAAACAATATAAGGGAGTATTAGTATATTACACAACGAAGGGGTAATTTAGGAAGTATTATGCAAGATGGGTTTGAATCTTATAATAAACTCAGTTTTAGAAAAAAGAAGATTATTATATTCTTATTAATAATAATTTTTATTGCAATATGGATATTTACAAGCAGATATATTGCTAAGAAAACCATTTTTGATTATATGGATAGACAGGGTATATCAAGAAATGATATTGTGGTTGAAGATTTTATTAGAGATTGGAAATGTGGTGGATACATTTATGATGTAGCTGTTAAGGGTGAAGATCCAGATATATATTATGAATATCATTATTATAATGATAAAAGTATTAGATTCGCAGCTTCAAGAATGAATGCACAGTGGATAAAAGAAAAAACGTGGGGTGGAAATTATTTAGACAGTTCAGATTTAGAAAGTTTAAAATATCCACCATTAAAAGATTAATATTAAAGATTATAAATTAACGTGGATAAAAAACAATATATAATGAATGATATAGAGATATAAGTCATTATATATTGTTTTAAGTATTAAGATAAAGGATATTGAAATAGTAAATGTTTAATAATAAAATAATAGAATATTAATTTAAAAAAATTTTTTGTTTAATATTTAAAATAAAATATTTTGGAGGATATTATGAAATTTTATGAAGAGACAATAAGTACTAATTATATACACAAAGGAAAAATATTAAATTTAAAAATAGAAGAAGTAAAACTTCCAAATGGAAAGACAAGTAAAAGGGAAATAGTTGAACATAGAGGGGCTGTGGCTATTTTAGCATTTAAGGATGAAAATACTATCCTTTTAGTTAGTCAATTTAGAAAACCTTTAAATGAAACTATATTAGAAATTCCAGCAGGGAAGTTAGAAATTGGAGAAGAGCCTGTCATATGTGCTCAAAGAGAGTTAGAAGAAGAAACAGGATATAAAGCTGAAAATTTAAAGTTCTTAGGGAAAATAGCAACTACTCCTGGATTTAGTGATGAGATTATTTATATATATAAAGCAACAGATTTATACGATGGAACTATAGGTGGGGATGAGGATGAGTTTATAGATGTAAAAGAAATAACTATAGATAAATTAAAGGAAAAAATAAAAAATGGTGAAGTGATAGATGGAAAAACCATAGCTGCATTAGGCTTTTTATAATAAATAAAATTTAAATGCTTATAAATAATTTAAAAAGATTGAAATATGATTTTTATCATAATTCAATCTTTTTTTAGTATATTAAATTAGTAACACATTTAGAAAATAATCATATAATAAAAGATTAATTCATATTTATAGATATAAAGAATTAGAAAACATAAATTATACAATAAATAAAAAAACTTAGGAGGTAAAAATGAGTAAAAATATAATATCAGAAAAAATTTTAAAAAATATAAATGATAATGCACTAATTTATTTTATTGCTACAGTTTGTATTTGTGTAGGAATAATTTTGGGGATATGTTGTGTAAAGTATTTAACACCAGCTGAAAACGACACTATGGTCAATTATATTAACATTATATTACAATCTGTAGCAGGAGAAGGCATAAATAGCAAAGCTATATTTGTACAAGCTATTAAAAATAATGGATTATTTATTTTAGCTTATGGTATTTTAGGAATTACTATTGTAGGTGTACCTGTAATTTTAATTTTAAACATAATAAAGGGATTTACTTTAGGGTTTTCTTTTAGCTTTTTTATTTCAAAATTTGCGAATAAAGGTGCTTTGTTAGGAATATTTTCTGTATTGCCACAAAACTTAATATATATACCATGCATAGTAATAGCCTCTGTTTTAGCTATAAAATATTCGGTAAATTTAATAAAATTAAAAAGAAATTCAACTAATCCATTTGCAACTAAAGAATATATAAAAAATTTTATTATGTTAACTATTGTAATTATAATAGGTTCAGGAGTTGAAAGTGTACTTAATCCAATTATAATAAGATTTATAGTATAATAAAGGAGCAGTTATGAGTTGCGAAGTTAAAAAATTTTTACTATTATATCTAAAAACTTTAGGGATTTTAATTTTTATGGGAATAATATTACCAAATGTATTAGAAACAACTATATATTTTTTTACTAAAAATACGAGAGTATATGAGAATAGTATTTTAGTTGGTAGAAATGTTGATAAACCATTGGAAGTACTATATAATTACATTTATATATTTAAGAACTTTGTAGGCTTTTAAATGTATAAATGTCTAAATTAAAATTGGAACTTATTTCCCTATAGGATTTCAAAATTATTCTTTAATTTATATATCGTAAACTTTAAATAATATAAGAGTGAGTGCATGCTCAAAAAGCTACATTTATATTAAAATGTTTTTATGAGTTGTAATAAGTTGAAGTTTCATTATATAAATATGATTATTTTAAATGCCCATTAGGGCATTTTTGTGTACAGTGAGGTATTATTATGGAAAAATTATTAAAAAAATATATTCAAAATTTACACTCAAAAAATTTATCACAGAACACAATAGAGGCATATACTAGAGATATTTCTAATTTTATTAAATTTTTAAAAAGTAGAGAGGAAAATTTAAATTCAATACATACAGATACTATAATGATTTATGCTGAAAAATTGCAAAGGGAAGGTAAAGCTAACACTTCAGTAATAAGAAATATAATTTCAATAAGAAATTTTTATAAATATCTTATTATAAATAAATTTGTTGAAGAGGATCCAACTTTAGCTTATGATATTCCCAAAAAAGTTAAAGAGATTCCTAAAATTTTAACAGTTGAAGAAGTAGATAGTTTTTTGGAACAACCAGATACAACTACTGATAAGGGAATTAGAGACAAAGCTATGTTGGAAATAATGTATGCAACTGGCATGAAAGTAAGTGAAATTTTAAATCTAACTGTTTTTGATAAAAATTTAGAAATGGAATATATTAAAGTTAAAAGAAAGAATGGAAATGAAAGAATAATTCCATTAGGTAGAGCTGCAGTTAAAGCATTAAAAGAATATTTAAAAGTAAGAGATAATTTTAATATAGACCATCTGGAAACCCTATTTTTAAATACAAAAGGTACAAAGATGACACGTCAAGGATTTTGGAAAATAATAAAAATTTATGCTAAAGAAGCAAACATAAATAAGTATATAAATGCTAATACCTTAAGACATTCTTTTGCAGTTCATCTTATACAAAATGGAGCAGATATAAAATCTGTTCAAGAATTACTTGGACATAGCAGTATTGGTGCTACACAAATATATACATTCATATCTCAAAAAAATAAAATAGAAGAAATCTACAAAAAGGCACATCCAAGAGCTTGATATATAAAATAAGGTTTGAATTTAGCGTATATATTAAAATTTAAATATATAACCAACTGTTAATGAATTTTACTTGAAAAACCTTAATTAAAACGTTATATTAATAATTAACATAATATGATATTTGTAAAAAATAAATAAAAGTTGTAGTTTTTTAAATTGAAAAGTATTATATAAAACTTATAATAGGTAAAAATAATTTAATATAGAACCTATAATTTTATTAAAAATTATAATAAACCTTTAAATTTACTAAGTTGTTAAGATTTTTTATTTAAATTTTATGATATTTATATTAAAATAGTAATATCTTGTTCTAATTACTATAGAATCTATTCTAATTAAAATTTTTCGATTATAATATTTATATAGAATTGAAATACAATAATTTAAAAACAGGATAAAAATAAAAACTAGAAATCTAGAAAGGAGCTAAAAAAATGACAAAAAAAGTTACACTAATTGTATTGGATAGTGTAGGAGTAGGAGAACTTCCAGATGCTAAAGAATATGGAGATGTTGGAACTAATACACTAGGAAATATATCAAAAGTAGTAGAAGGATTTTCATTACCTAATCTTCAAAAATTAGGAATAGGTAATATAATAGAAATTAAAAATGTTGATTCATTAGAAAACCCTATGGCAAACTATGGAAAAGCTATGGAGCTTTCAAAAGGAAAAGATACTGTAACAGGTCATTGGGAACTTAGTGGTTTGGTATTAACTCAACCATTAAAAACTTATCCACAAGGATTTCCAAAAGAAATTATAGATGAATTTGAGAGCAAAATCGGAAGGAAAATATTAGGAAATACAGTAGCTTCAGGTACAGTTATCATAGATGAATTAGGTGAGGAACATATGAGAACTGGCTACCCAATAGTTTATACTTCAGCAGATAGTGTTTTCCAAATTGCTGCACATGAAGAAATAATACCACTAGAAGAACTTTATAAAATGTGTGAAATAGCAAGAGAAATGCTAGTTGGTGACAAGATGGTAGGTAGAGTTATAGCAAGACCATTTTTAGGAAGTAAAAAAGGTGACTTTAAAAGAACTTCAAATAGACATGACTATGCAGTTGATCCATTTGGAAAAACTATGTTAGATTATATTAAAGAAAACAATAAATCTGTAATGGCTGTTGGAAAAATAGAAGATATATTTAATAAAAAAGGTATTACAGATGCTATTCATACAAAAGATAATATGGATGGAGTAGATAAAACTTTAGAATACTTAAAAACTGATAAAGAAGGATTAATTTTTACAAATCTAGTTGATTTTGATATGAAATATGGTCATAGAAGTGATCCAAAAGGATATGCAGATGCTTTAATGGAATTTGATAAAAGACTACCAGAAATAATGGAAGCTTTAGGAGAAGATGATGTGCTTATATTAACGGCAGATCATGGATGTGATCCAACAGATGAAAGTACAGATCACTCTAGAGAATACACTCCATTATTAGTTTATGGAAAAAATCTAAAAAATAATATTAATTTACAAATAAGAAATAGTTTTTGTGATATAGGAAAGACAATATTAGATTTATTAGATATAGAAAACTCTTTAAATGGAGAAAGTTTCAAAAATCAAATAATAAAATAAATTCAAGTGTAAATTAAAAATAGAGTTAGTAAAAAAGAAGAAGTAATAACTAGATATTAAAATAGAAAATTTTTTAAGATAAATACGTCATTTAGGAGGAACCTGCTATGAATATGAAAATAGTTACAGAAAGTGTTAAATACATAGAAAGTAAACTAAACTTTAAACCAGAAATAGGTGTAATATTAGGATCTGGTTTAGGGGATATGGCTGATAATATAGAAGAAAAAGTAGTAATAAAATATAATGAAATACCAAACTTTCCAGTATCAACTGTTCAAGGTCATAAGGGTCAATTTGTAGTTGGAAAGCTTAATGGAAAAAATGTAATAATGATGCAAGGAAGATTCCATTTTTACGAAGGGTATGATATACAATTATTATCATTACCAATATATGTTATGAAAAGTTTAGGTGTAAAGACTCTTATGGTTACAAATGCAGCTGGTGGAGTAAATACTGAGTTTATACCAGGAGACTTAATGATAATAAAAGATCATATAAACTTCTGTGGTAATAACCCACTAATAGGAGAAAATGATGAAGAAATAGGTGTAAGATTCCCAGATATGTCTGAAGCTTATTCAAAAGAATATGTAGCAATAGCTAAAAAAGTTGGAAATGATTTAGGATTAAAACTTAAAGAAGGCGTTTATATGATGTTCTCAGGTCCAACATATGAAACACCATCAGAAGTTAGAATGGCTAGAATATTAGGAGCTGACGCTGTAGGTATGTCTACAGTTCCAGAAGTTATAGCAGCTAGACATTGTGGAATAAAGGTTTTAGGAATTTCTTGTATAACAAATATGGCAGCAGGAATACTTGATCAACCATTAAATCATGAAGAAGTAATGGAAACTTCTGCAAAAGTAAAAAAAGATTTTACTGCATTAGTTAAAACAATAATAGAAAAATTATAATATAAATAAAATAAATTATAGATGTATCATTATTTGTGATACATCTATAATATTTTATACAGTAAATATGTAATTTGTACAGTATATATGTACATTTAATTAATACAATATGTACTTTTTGTTAATGTAATATACAATTAATATTGATTTAATGTAGAATTTATATTAAAATATACCTTTAAAATTAAATTTTTAATTTTAAACAATAAGTTAAAATAATAAGTTAAAATAATTCTGCACAACTATGCAGAATAGGAGGTAACAAAATATGAGAATGTACGATTTAATATTAAAGAAGAAAAATGGGGAAGAACTTTCAACGGAAGAAATAAATTTTATAATAGAAAACTATACTAATGGAACAATTCCAGATTATCAAATGTCTGCATTATTAATGGCTATATACTTTCAAAAAATGAATGATAGAGAAACTGCAGATTTAACTATGGCAATGGTGAATTCTGGAGATGTTATAGATTTAAGAAAAATAGAAGGAATAAAGGTAGATAAGCATAGTACAGGTGGGGTTGGAGATACTACAACATTAATATTAACTCCAATGGTAGCAGCTTTAGGAGTACCTGTTGCTAAAATGTCAGGTAGAGGTCTTGGCCACACTGGTGGAACTGTTGATAAATTAGAAACTTTTGAGAATTTTTCAGTTGCAATGAGCGAAGAAAAATTCATAGATAATGTAAATAGATTAAAAATAGCTGTATCAGGACAAACAGCTCAATTAGTTCCAGCTGATAAAAAGATATATGCATTAAGAGATGTTACAGCAACTGTAGATAATGTTTCTTTAATAGCATCAAGTATCATGAGTAAGAAAATAGCTTCTGGTGCTGATGCAATAGTTTTAGATGTTAAAGTTGGAGATGGAGCATTCATGAAAACCGTAGATGATGCTCGTATATTAGGAAGAGAAATGGTTAGCATCGGTAAAAATGTTAATAGAAATACAATAGCTGTTTTATCAGATATGGATCAACCTTTAGGATTAGCTATAGGTAATGCATTAGAAGTTGAAGAAGCTATAGAAACATTAAAAGGAAATGGACCAAAAGATTTAGAAGAATTATGCTTAACATTAGGAAGTGAAATGATTATATTAGCTGAAAAAGCTAAAGATAGAGATGAAGCTAGAAAAATGTTAAAAGAAGTAATAGAAAATGGAAAAGCATTAGAAAAACTTAAAGAATTTGTTGCTTCTCAAGGTGGAGACACTTCAGTTATTGATGATACATCAAAACTTCCAAAGGCAAAATATGTTGTAGAAGTTTTAAGTGAAGAAGATGGAGTAGTTGAAAAAATACATTCAGATAAAATGGGAATAGTTGCAATGGAACTTGGAGCAGGTAGAGCAACTAAAGAATCTGAAATAGATTTAGCAGTAGGAATAGTGTTAAATAAGAAAAGAGGAGAAAAAGTTTCTAAAGGAGATGTTTTAGCATATATCCATTCAAATGATGAAAATAACATAGAAAAGGCTAAAAAAGGTATACTAGATAACTATGTAATATCTGAAAATTATACAGATAACATACCACTAGTACACGACATAATAAGATAAAAATTAAACTGGCTTATTTAGCCAGTTTTTTTTTGTTCGAAAAAAATAATATTATTTATCATTATATTAATAAATTTTTCTTTTTAGGTAAAAATAAGCTTAAATAGTTTAATTTCATAAGGAGGATAAAAATGAAAAAGAAAAGTATTATAAGTGTTATTTTAAGCTTATTATTATTATTTCAAATAACGGTTCCAGCAATGGCAGTTGAAGATGGAAAAGAAATCAATAAAAAAGAGGAAACAAAATCATCAGCACCATTAGATGTTGATGCAAAATCAGCATTACTTATAGAACCTACTACTGGAAAGGTTATATATGAAAAAAATCTAGATGAAAAATTTGCTCCAGCATCTGTAACCAAAGTAATGACAATGCTTCTTGCTATGGAAGCAATAGATAATGGAGATTTAAAACTAGATGATAAAATAGTATGTAGTGCTAAAGTTAAGAGCATGGGTGGAAGTAGTATGATTCTTGATGAAGGTGAAGTAAGAACTGTTGAGGAAATACTAAAAGGGATAGCTATAGCATCAGGTAATGATGCAGCTGTAGCTATGGCAGAACATTTAGGTGGAAGTGAAGAATCTTTTGTTGATATGATGAATAAAAGAGCTCAAGAACTTGGTATGACTAATACAACTTTTAAAAACTGTACTGGGCTTCCAATAGAAGGACATTTAAGTACAGCTAGAGATATAGCTACAATGTCTATAGAACTTTTAAAACACCCTACAATATTAAAATATTCATCAATTTATATGGAGACAATATCAGAAGGACGTAAAACACCTATAGAACTTGTTAATCATAATAAACTTGTAAGATTTTACGAAGGCTGTGATGGATTAAAAACTGGATATACTGAAGAAGCAAAATATTGTATATCAGCAACTGCAGTAAGAAATAATGTAAGAATGTTAGCTGTTGTTATGGGTTCACCTACATATAAAATAAGAAACGCAGAAGCAAGCAAATTGATGAATTATGGATTTGCAAAATTTGAAAGTAAAAAAGTAGTAGCTAAAGATGAGGAAATAGAAACTATTCCATTAAACAAAAAAGGAGATAAGTTCTTTATTGCAAAAGCAAATGAAGGCTTAAATATAACTTTAGAAAAAGGTAAAGATGCAGAAATAACTAAAAAAATCAATATTGATATGGAGAAAAAACATTATAAAGAAGGGGACATAATAGGAACTTGTGAATACTACATGGGTGATGAATTAATAGGAACTGTTCAAATGTATACTGATAGAGAAGTAAAACAATCTCAATTTTTAAGAAATTTAAAAGATAATATAAGTAATATATTTGGAGTTGTAAACTTAGTTGAATTTTAAAGCATAAGTTTATAATATTAAATTAGGGATACTTTTGGTATCCCTTTTTATAATGAGAGATTTTAAAAATAAATATTCTAAACAAAATGTTAATATTTGGATTTAAAATTAGTTAGTTAGCTTATATATGATACTATAAAATTATTGTAGTAAAGAGTTATATAGGGAAATAAGCTCCAATTCAAATTTATTTAATAACTTTAAAATATAAAAACTATATAAGTATGAGGGGGAACTATGAGAAAAAGTTTTATTATATTATTGATATCTACAATTATATTTACTGGTGGATGTAATAGAGATTTGAATAGTGTTCAGACTTTTTTAAATAAAAATGAAACTAGTTACACAAATTCTATACCCAAATTAACAGAGTTACCACAATATGATCCTAATAATTATGGATCATTTCAGGTTGATGTAAGGGGAAAGGATTTATCACAGTTAGATTTAAGTGATGAAACTAATAATTTAGTTCATGCATCATTTGATACTATTACAAAGTGGCCTAAAAAACTTCCTAAAGAATGTAAACCTAAGAAAATAATTAAATATGGAAAGAATCCCGGCTTAGGAGTAAAAACCATTCACAAAAGTGGAATTAAAGGAGAGAATGTTGGAATTGCAATAATTGATGGGATGTTATTAAAGGATCATGTGGAATATAAGGATAATCTTAAGTACTATGAAGAATTTCATAGTTTTGAAAATTCACCTACTATGCATGGAGCGGGAGTGGCATCTATTGCTGTAGGAGAAACTGTAGGAGTAGCACCAAATTCAGATTTATACTATATTTCAACAAGTTGGGAAGATAGAGATAGTAGGTCTGGAAGTGTTGAGATGAATTTCGTATGGTTAGTAAAGGCTATTGATAAAATTTTAAAGGTAAATGAAACTTTAGAAGAAAATAAAAAAATTAGAGTTATTTCTCTTTCTATAGGAGTTAATCCTAAAGAAAAAGGATACGAAGAATTTATGGATGCTGTAAAAAGAGCAAAAGATAAAAATATATTTGTGGTTTCATCATCTTTAAAAAACACCTATGGATTTGCTTATGATGGACTTGGAAGAGATATATTGAGTAATCCAGATGAAATTTCATCTTATAAACCTAATTGTTATAGCGAAAAGCTTTTTTTTGATGATAATGATAAATTTTATAATATTAGAATTAAAGGTTTAAAAGATAGTGAAGTATTATTTATTCCAATGGATTCAAGAACACTTGCAAGTGAAACAGGAAAAGAAGAGTATGCTTTTTATTCTCAAGGTGGTTGGAGTTGGTGTTCACCATATATTGCAGGGCTATATGCATTGGCTTGTCAGGTTAAACCCGATATTACACCAGAGGTATTTTGGAATACTGCGTTGGAAACTGGCGATGTTTTAAAAATTAAAAAGAATGATAAAGAATATGAGATTAAAAAAATTGTAAATCCTAAAAAATTGATTGATAAATTAAAAAAAGAAAGTTAAATTATATATAAGGTTATGGATATTATAAAAAGTTAATATCTATAACTTTTTTAACTACATAAAGACACAATAAAGTCTATTCTTTTACTAAATAATTTCATGTGGTATAATTAGAAAATATGAAAAAAGAAATTTATAAAGTCATAATATTTAATATAAGATTAAAATTGATGTTTTAATTTTATTTAATAATTTGGTTTTATACTCTTATAAAGGATGAGTTTTATATGTCGTTAAGTATAAAAATAACAAATTTTGAAGGCCCCTTTGATTTATTACTCCATTTAATTAAAAAAAATGAAATGAGTATATATGATATAAAAATATTAGAAATAACTAATCAGTACTTAGGTTATTTAAAAACTATGCAAGAAATGGACTTAGAAATAACTTCTGAGTTTATTGTTATTGCAGCAACTTTAATAGAAATAAAGTCCAAGCTGTTGTTGCCTAAACCTAAAGTGGAAGAGTATGAAAATGAAGAAGATGCAGCAAAGGAGCTTGTGGAAAAACTAATTCAATACAAAAAATACAAAATGGTAGCTGAGTTTTTAGGTGAAAGACAGTTAGAAACTGGAGCTGTATTTAGTAAAAAACCAGAAATAATAGAAGAGAAAAATCCTAAAAAAGAAACTATTGCAGATTTATTAAAAAATAGAACAATGCTTGATTTATATAATTTATATAATGAGTTGATGAATAATTACCTTAATAAAATGAATGAAAAGGGAGATTTTTTTGAAGACAAAATAAAAATTGAAACCTTTAAAATAGAGGATAAGATGACAGAAATTACAACTCTTATGAAAACTTATCCTAAGATACATTTTTCAAGGCTTATAGAAGGATATAAAAGTAAAAGTGAAGCAATAGTAACTTTTTTAGCACTGTTAGAACTTATTAAAATAAAAACGGTAAATGTTATACAGGAAAAAAGTTTCTCAGATATATATGTAGAAAGAGTAGATGATATAGAAAGGACAGATGAAGATGAATAATTTGCATAAAGAGCAATTAGAAATCGAAGAAGTTTCACATAAGAAGGTATATTTTTCAATAATAGAGTCACTGCTTTATGCTAGTGGAGACCCTATAAGTTTATCATCTATAGCTTCAATAATAGAATGTTCTGTAGAATATACAGAGAAACTTATGAAAGATATTATGAAGATATATAAGGAAGACGAAAGTAGAGGCATTAAAATAATAAAAAATCACAAAGAATATCAATTTGTAACAAAACCCAAAAACTCTAGTTACATACAAAAGTTATTAAAAACTAATGTAAGACAATCTTTGTCACAAGCAGCCTTAGAGACTTTATCTATAATAGCATATAGACAACCTATAACGAGAGTAGAAATTGAAGAAATAAGAGGGGTTAAAAGTGATAGAGCTATATATACCCTTATAGATAAAAATCTTATAAAGGAAAGTGGAAAAAAAGATGTTGTTGGACGACCTAATTTATATGGTACAACAGATGAATTCCTAAAATATTTTGATTTTGGAAATATAGATGAACTTCCTTCTTTAGAAACTTTTAATGTAGAAGAAATTGAAAGCAAAGAAGAAATTGAAACAGTTTAATATAATTAATGATTAAAATAAAGCAGTAATTAATTTACTGCTTTATTTTACGAAAGGAGATATATTTATATATCTAAGTCATCTATAGTACCAAACTCATCGTTGTCACAACAACATTTTTTATTATTCTTAGTATCTTCTTTATAATCATCATCTTTTTTGAAAAGGTCTTTTACCATATCAAAAACTTGAGGTATACTATCTATTAATTTATCATAACTATTATTGTGATCTACTGAAAGCAATCTTACAGAATCACCTTTAACTACTAAAAAACCTACTGGCTTGATGCTTATTCCTGCACCAGAACCACCACCAAAAGGATTATTTATAGAATTTTTATTTTTGTCACTTTCGAATTCTGATCCACCAGATCCAAATCCAAAGGAAACTTTAGATATAGGTATTATAACTGTACCATCATAAGCGGTAACGGGTTTACCAACAATTGTGTCAACATCGATCATATCTTTTATATTTTCCATGGTTGCTTTCATAAGATTTTCTATTGGATGATTATCCATTTTATAAACTCCTCCTTAACAGCAATTTAAGTAATACATAAATTTATTACTTAACAGCTTATACTGGCTGTGAAATTTTAACTTTATCTTTTCTTTTTATGTTTTTAAAGACTAAAAAGCATACATATATAATTTTTGCTAAACTTATAAAAAATATACACTCTGTTTCCACATTAATGTAACTTTTATTAAACTCAAAATTTAAATCATATTTAAAATCATTAACTTTAAAAAAAAGTTTTAAAATTAATTGCAAAAGTACAAAACCTTGATGAGCATATCCATAGACAATAGCAGTATGTGCTGCATCTGAAAGCGAATAATCAACTTTCGATTTAATTTTCATCTTTACTTTGAATTTATTATAAATTAAATCATTTAATAAACTTTTTATATCTATTGAAGAAAGTTTATCTTTTGAAAATTTTCTTTTAATACCACCTTCTTTAGAAGGTTCTTCTTTTTTTTCTATATTTATCTTATTAGATTTAGTTTTTTTATCTAAATTTAAATTTTTTTTATAAATAAAAATTTCTAGTTTTTTATTTATATATTTCAGTTTTAATTTTAGAGGAATAGGACAAAATAATATTGCTAATATTATTGTTAAAATAAATAAAAAATAATTCATAGTTATCCTCCAATAAATAAAATAGGATTTTAAATTTATAATTAAATAGCTATAAGTTATCCTAACCATATTGGGAAATAATATTCACATTTAGCATAATTTTCAAAGTAATATATAGAGGTGAGAAAAATGAAAAAAACACATATAAAATCTCTTTCAGTAATACTTGTAGCAATTCTTATTATTAAAATATTTAGTACTGTATGTTATGCAAGTCCTAAAAAATTAAGAGTAAATGCAGGAAGTGCAATTGCAGTAGATAGTTTAAGTGGAAGGGTATTATTTGAACAAAATTCTCGTTCTTTAGTACCAGTAGCGAGCACTACTAAAATAGTAACTGCTTTAGTAGCATTAAGTTATGGCGATTTAGAAGAGGAATTTACTATTTCAAAAAATTCAGCAGCAATAAGAGGGTCTACAGTTGGATATAAAGCTGGGGAAAAGATTACATTATATGAATTGTTATATGGACTTATGTTTAAATCAGGAAATGATGCAGCAATAGCAATAGCAGAAGGTATTGGAGGATCTGTAGAAGGTTTCTGTAGTATTATGAATGAATATTGTATTCAAATAGGAATGTTAGATTCTCATTTTGAGTCGCCACATGGTCTTGATAGTCAAAATCATTATTCAACAGCATATGATTTAGCTATAGCAACTAAAAAAGCTAAAGAAAATCCCATTTTTCATGAAATTGTATCTTCAAAATCAATAGATAAATCAAAACATGGATTTACAAGAGATTATCAAAATATAAATAAACTTTTATATCAAATGCCTAACGCTAATGGTGTAAAAACAGGATATACTGGAGGCGCTGGAAAATGTCTTGTTTCATCAGTAAACATGGGAGAGGGAGATATAATAATGGTAACTTTAAATTGTACTCCTAGATGGGAAGAAACAAAAAAAATCTTTAATTATGTAGATGAAGTTTATGATTATAAAAAAGTAATTTCAAAGGGCGAAGTGCTAAAGAACATAGAAATAGAAAATGGTGATGGAAAGCTAAACTTGATAAGTAGAAAAGACGTAATTCTTCCAGTTAAAGAAGATGAAAAATTAAATATAGAAGTAGATGTACCAGAAAATTTAAAAGCACCAATAAGCGAAGAAGAAAAAATAGGAACTGTTAGAGTAAGTGATGAAAATGGAAAAATAGTTTATGAATACATGCTATCTCAAAATGAAATAGAGAAAAAACCTATATATAAAATAATAAAAGAAAAATTATTAAACTAAAATTATTAAATTGCCTTATATTTAAGGCAATTTTTTGTTTTGTAGTTTTAGTTATAAAATGTAACAAAATGCTTATGATGTAAATATTCTAATAGTAGAGTATTATAGGAGGTTTTGAAATGAGTTATGAACCTTATACTTGCATAGACTGCGGAAGTGAATTTTGTCCCTGTCATTTGGCGGAGTCTGGTAATTGTATACTATGTTCACATTTAGATGGTAAAGATTTTTGTGACTGTTGCAATTGGAATGGGGTTTGCATCTACCAAGAATTTGTTACAAATAATTTTAAAAGCAAACCGGGAAGAAAACATCAAAGATGCAAAGTTTTATATAAAGAAATATTAGAAGATAAAATATTAATATTAAAAATATCTGCTAGTGATAAACTTGTTAGTGAACTTGCTAGTCCAGGAAGTTTTGTATTTTTACGAAGAGAAGATACAGAAAGCAATTACGACACCCCTATTTCTATCATGGAAAATGATGGGGAAAATAGTACTTTAACTTTTGCAGTTGAATTAAAGGGATTAAAGACAAAAGAACTAGCAAAAGCTAATAAAGATGATTATTTATTGGTTAAAGGACCATTTTGGAATGGTATTTTAGGTGTAAAATCAATTTTAGAAACTAAGAAAAAGCAATGTTTACTTATTGCAAGAGGCATAGGACAGGCGCCTATGATTCCAGTTATAGAGTGGTTGCATCATAATGAAAACAAAATTATAACTATAATAGATAAAAGTCCATTTGAAAATATATTTATAAAAGATAAACTTATAAAGTATTCAGATAAAGTTATAGAATGTACCAGTATAATACCTGGTGGATTATTAAGTGGGAAATTTAAAAGAGTTTTAGAAGATATACTAAATGAAAATGATATTTCAATAGTACATTGCGATGCAGCAGATATTTTAAATTACCAGATTATGAGAATTGTAGAGGCCCATGACAAGGATATTAAGTTTTCTTGCAGTAATAATGAAAAAATGTGTTGTGGTGAAGGAGTTTGTGGTTGTTGCACAAGAATAAATAATGATGACAAACTAAGAAGATTGTGCAAAATACAAACTGAACCTAAATACATTTTAGAGGGGAGGAGAACACTGTGAAAGTCGTTGTAATTGGTGGTGGATGGTCTGGAGTAGCTGCTGCAATAACAGCAAAAAAAGCAGGTGCAGATGTTACATTAATTGAAAAAACAGACTTATTACTAGGACTAGGAAACGTAGGAGGAATAATGAGAAACAACGGAAGATATACAGCAGCAGAAGAATTATTAGCGTTAGGTGCTGGGGATTTAATAAATATAACAGATAGAAATACAAGGCATAAAGATATAGATTTTCCAGGGCATAAGCATGCTTGGCTTTATGATGTAAATAAAATTGAGCCAGATGTAAGAAGATATGTTGAAGGGCTTGATATAGAGATTAAAGTTGTAACTAGAGTAGTAGATGTAGAAAAAGATGGAGATAAATTAAAAGGTGTTTATATTAATGATGGCTCCTTTATAGAAGGCGATGTTTTTATTGAAACCACAGGTTCTACAGGTCCAATGGGTAATTGTTTAAGATATGGAAATGGATGTTCTATGTGTGTTTTAAGGTGTCCATCTTTTGGACCAAGAATAAGTATAAGTTATAGAGCAGGTATTGAAGATATAAAAGGTGAAAGAGATGAAGATGTTTATGGAGCATTTAGTGGTTCTTGCAAATTAGCTAAAGAAACTCTTTCAGATGAAATAGTAAAACAATTAGATGAAACTGGTGTTGTAGTATTAACAGTACCGAAAGAAGATATAAATTTAGACAAATTAAAACAAAAGGTATGCCAACAATATGCACTAAAAGAGTTTGCGGAAAATATAGTACTACTAGATACAGGACATGCAAAACTTATGACTTCTTATTATCCATTAGAAAAATTAAGAAAAATACATGGATTAGAAAATGCCAAATTTGTAGATCCATATGCAGGAGGAAAAGGAAATTCTATAAGATATCTATCAGTAGCACCTAGAAGTGATGATATGAAAGTTGATGGACTTTCAAATTTATTCTGTGGCGGAGAAAAAAGTGGGTTATTTGTAGGTCACACAGAAGCCATATGTACAGGAAGTCTCGCAGGACACAATGCAGTAAGAAATTACCTAGGAATGCCACTGTTAATACTTCCAAGAGCATTAGCAATAGGAGACTTAATAGCCTATGCTAATGAAAAAGTGAAAACAAAAGAAGGACGAAGAAATAGATATACCTTTGCAGGTGCAGAGTACTTTAATAGAATGAAAGAGCTAGGGTTATATACTATAGATAAAGATGAAATATATAATAGAGTAAATAAACTTAATTTAGATGGAATATTTAATGAAAAGTTGATATAAATTTTAAATAAAAAGTAATAATGAGCTATTGCATAATTAACTAAAATTAGTTGTGTGATAGCTTATTTTTATGAAAATAATTTTTGTTTTTAAAATTATATATTATAGTTTAACAATAATATACATGACATTATAAAGGAATTTTAAAATTTTTATGGAAATAAGTATTATCATAAGGAGATTATAATATGGGTGTTGTATTTTTAATAGCTAAAATTTTTGAATTTATTCATAGAATACTTTTAGGTAGTGAAATACCAGTAGTTATTATAACAAAGGATTTAATAAATTTCAGTTTATGGTCTTTAGGAATATTAATTATTAGTTGTTTATATGTAAGAATAGCTTTAAAGAAAAATAAAAAAATCAATTGGAGTATTGATTACATAGGTGGAACTTCAGTAGTATTTTTTATAATTTGGTCATTCGATTTTTTTAATGCGTTAAGGTATTTTAGAGATAATATAAATGTTATTTTAGTTAGCTTTGTTGCCTGGATATGTACTACCATTAATTTGTTACAATATATATTTTATAAATATAAAATAAAGTATAAAAAGTAAATTTAATATATTATTTGTAAATATTATATAGAGTTCCAAGTATAGACATAAAGCTAAGTCTAAAAATTTCAAATTTATAGTATTAAAAAGTAATAATGAAGAAACTTAAAATGCTAATCTGTGAAATCTTTAAAGAAACTCTAAATATATTTTCATCTGATTCTTATGCCTACCCGGAGAAGCGACGTCCTTGGATTAGGTCAAAAGAATCAAACAAAAATTTAAAAAGTGTAAATGTGGTGAGAGTTATGTATTTTGAAACTAAAAGATTGGCTTTAAGAAATTTTGAAATTAGGGATTTAGAAGAATTAGTAGACTATAGAAGTAACGATTTATGCTCAAAATTTCAACGAGGTCAATTTAAAGATAATAAAAATTTAACAAAGCTTATTGAAAAGAGTAAAAATGAAGATTTGTTTTCTATAGGCAAAAAACGTTTGGCTATTATTTTCAAAAAAACAAATGAAATTGTTGGAGATATTTTTATTTCTATAGAAAACCAAACTATTTCACTAGGCTATACAATTTCATATAAATACCATAGGCAAGGTTTTGCTTATGAATTACTTTCAGCGTTAATTAAAGAATTATATAAGCATTATGATAAATATGAATTTGTGGCTTGTGTTGAAAAAGAAAATATTGCAAGTAAAAATCTCATGTTAAAGTTGGGATTTATAAATGAAGGTTATGAAGAAAAAATTAGTTCATTAGTTTTTAGTAAATATGGTCTAAAATAAATAGGTTTGTTATGAAATTTTAAATGTTAAGGAGAAATAAAATGGAAAAATTTGGTATAAAGTTTAGAGAATTAAGTGATGATGAATTTGATAAATTCGCTGAATGGGACATTTTAGATTATTCAAAAGATCTGATAAAATCAGGTCTATGCAGTAAGGAAGATGCACTTGAAAGTGCTAAAAAAAGTTTCCATGGATTTTTACCAGAAGGAAAATATACAAAAGATAATTTTATTTATATGGTTGTGAATAGTAATAATGAAGATGTGGGAATTATCTGGTACCAAAAGTATCAGGAAGATATAGCATTTATATGTGATTTTTTAATATATGAAAGTTTTCGTAGACAAGGATATGGAAAGCAGACTTTACTTTTAGTTGAAGAAGAAGCAAAAGAAAAGGGACTTAAAAAAGTATTATTTAACGTTTTTAAATATAATAAACCTGCTTTTTCATTATATAAAAGCTTAGAATACAAAATAATAGATGAAGTAGGAGAGAATATATCTATGTTAAAAAATATTTAAAATTAAATGACATACAGGAAAACTTAATATGATAAAAATATTAGTATAATTAAATAAGGAGGTTATAATAATGAAAATAACAAGTTCTGTAATTAATAGTGAAGCTATTTTTTCAGATGATAAAAAATATAGATATAAATTAACTAGAACTTGGGAAAAGGATAAAAAGAAAGCTACAATTATAATGCTAAACCCAAGCAAAGCAAGTGAATTAAAAAGTGATAGGACTGTTATAAATGTAACTAATTTTTTGATAGATAATAACTATGGAAGTATAAATATAGTAAATTTATTTGCGTATATGTCTACAGAACCTAAAGAACTTTCACAAAGAAGTAATGAATTTGAGAAGTATAATGATAAGTATATAATAGAATCCTTAGAAAAATCAGATATAGTAATAGTTGGATGGGGATCTGATAATAAAAAATATATTAGTAGAAAGAGGCAAGTTGAAGAATTATTAAAACCACATATAAATAAAATAAAATGTTTTAAGGATGATAAAGGCAAAAAATCTAGACATCCTAGAGATTTAACAGAAAAATGGACATTAGAAAATTATGAATTTACTTTTAGTAGCTAATATAAAGAATTGTTTAATACAGATTTTTTTGAGTGAAAATTTGAAAACATTACTTAATATATAATATGGTAGAGTAAAAAGTATAAAGTGAGCAATGATATATCAGCAGGAATTGATGTTTCCAATTTATAAAGAATATAATTAATAAGGATGTGCTTATAAATTGAAAAATGAGTTTAAAGACTATAACGATATGGACTATAAAAAGTTAATTGATAAATTTTTTTGCTATGGTGTTTGTCTTATAATAACGTATGCATTAAATATTTTATATATTAGAGATATCAATTTAATATTTGGAAAATCTTTGATGGATAGTATTCCTATAATAGAAAATATATTAGGAATAGTCTATAATTTAACAAATTTACTAATACCAATATTACTTATTATAAATTTTAAATATATTTGCAATATAATATATATCTTTATATTAATATTAAGTAATAAAGATATTAAAAAATAGTATATAAGACAATTTTATGTATTTAGGGTAGCTCTTAAGGGAGTTACCTTTACCATTTTGTATAATAAGATAATGATTCTAATTGTTTTATAGAGATTATAATTAGATAAATATTAGTATATAATTTAAAGACTTGTTTAATACAGGTCTTTTTGTGTATAAATATATAAATTAATACTAAATTTTACATAGAAATGATATAATAGAAAATGTAAAAAATACAAAATAAGGGAAATTAAAGAAGTGAATAGGAATAAAAAAATATTAATAATTTGCATAATTGCTATCATGATTATAAGTGGAGGAATAGGTTATGGTATCAGCAAACATATTAAGAAGATAGAGCGAGAAGCTATTGAAAAAACTAAAATAGTAATGCAGAAAGAACAAGAAGAGAAAGAAAAGGTTGAAAAAGAGAAAGTCGAAAAGGAAAAGAAGCAAAAAGAAGAAGAACAGAAAAAGAAGGACGAAGAGGCTAAAAAAGAACAAGAGATAGAAAATGTGAAACAAATAGAAGAAGAACAAGCAAGACAGCAAGAGGAACAACAACAGGTAGAGGAGTCTCAAGAGTTAGAGCAGCAGGAAGTATCAAATCAACAGGCAGATAGCAAATTTAATCCTAAGCCATATTTTCCATCAGATATTGAAATTGAGAGTGCTATATTAAATTCATTTTCAAACTATATGAGAAGTAACTCAGAAATTATAGTGGAGATTGCAAAGAAAGATAAGAAAATTACAACATCAAGAAGTGTTGAGGATTTAGCTATACAATTTTTAAATGAAGTTAAGTCAACAGAATATTATAAAGAAGGTAAAGGTCAAGGAATTTTAAATTATATATATGAACAAACACCTGATTTTTGTTGAATAATCTTTTAGTAGATATTCCAAGTACATAAAAGCAAATCTGAATTAGTTGTTTACAGAATGTTCATAATGTTATTTTTGAAATAGGAGATATATAGGGAAACAAGCTCGAATTTAAATTTATTCAATAACTTTAAAATATTTTCATACAAAATGTAGTGTTGAATTCTAAGTGATTCAGAGCATGTCTCACTATTTTAGGTATCCAAGTTTTGAAATGGATAATTTTAAAAGTCAACTTGGAACCCTATAAATATGTCAAGTTTAATTAATAAAAATGTATTTAAAGTCTATAATCAAGATATATTTTTAAGGGATGCATGTGTTGAAGATATAGATGATTATATAATTTGGAACACAAAAGAAGTTGAATGGCAAGATTGGGATGCTCCTTGGGAAAAAGAAGAAAATGTAAATATAGGCGAATTAAAGATTGAACTATTAAAAAAACTAAACAAAGATTTACCCAAAATACGTAGTAGATTAGAGGTATGTTATGTTAATGGGGAACACATTGGTTGGGTTTCATCATATTTTATTGATGGAAATAAAACAAAGTTTGCAATAGGAATTGATATTGTAAATAATGAATTTAGAAATAAAAAGTTGGGTGAAGCTGCATTTTCATTATTTATTTCTTATGTATTAAAATCAAAACAATCATTAGATATATACACACAAACATGGTCAGGAAATGAGAGAATGATAGGACTTGCTAAAAAATGTGGATTTAAAGAAGTAAATAGAGAAATTAATATTAGGAAAGTTAGAGGAAACCTTTATGATGGATTAACCTTCAAATTAAATAAAGAATTATTTTGGAATAGGTTCAAATATTTAAAATAAGGTTATTTGCTTTAAGACTAGAATATAAAGTTAAATATATTTTAAAGGATGCTGTTTAGCATCCTTTATTATTTATCATAGAAATAAATTTAACTTATAATAAATTAAATTTAAGATTTATATATTTACGATTGATACCTTCACAATCAGCTATAGTTTCAATGCAAAAACCTTCATAGTTATTTAATAAATTATCATCTATTAATAATTCAGCAGCAAATTTATCTGCCTCACTTTCAAATTTATTTTGATGAAAAAAAGTATTTCTTTCTAAAAATAAGACATTTAATTTATAATGAAAGATTGCATGGCCTAGTTCATGAGCACAAGTTAATAATTGTGATTTACTATCTAACCTAGAATTAATATGAATGATTTTATTTCGTGGAGCATATTGAAAAAAACCATTAATGTTTGAACCTAAGTCTCCAAAAATAACCTTTATATTTAAATAATCACATAATTCAAATGGATTATTTGTTTTATACTTATTTTTTAAATACAAAACTTTTTTCTCAATAATTCTATTCAAAACCCCTCATCCCTTCAGACGTATTACTTCTTATACTTTTTAGGAGTATATTTTTCCTTATTTACCTTTTTAGCATATTCAAGACCAGTTTTTATAGCAGTCTTGATAAACTCCCAATCATCTGCGTCAACTGGATTCCCAGAAAGCATAAGGCCATCTTCTTTTTCTAATTGAGCTAAAGTTTTTTCTAAATTTTTTTCAATATCCTTTTTATCCTTATTTGTTAATTCAACTTCAGTATCAGATTTTAGTTTATTTTTTTCATCAATTGAAGAATGAAAAAAATCATTTACTGATACATTTAAAGCTTTAGCTAATTTCTCTAATGTAGCTGTTGTAGGGTTTACATTGTCGTTTTCAATGTCGCTTATTGTGGATTTGCCAACATCACTTAGTTGAACTAAATCACGAATAGTTAAGTTTTGTTCTTTTCTAATGAATTTAAGATTTTTGCCAATACTCAAAATTAATCACCTCATTTTGCAGTGTACGATATACCGTACATATATTATAACATTTTGTACGGTAAAGTAAACATAAATTAAAGAAAATAAAAGAAAGTCCGATTAAACGGAGAATAAGCACTGTATTTGTCCGGAAAACAACTATATTCTGTATTGAAAAATGTCCGATAAAAAGGTACTATAAGTGCATAGGTGAGATTATTAAATACTAAGGGGGATGTGATGTGACAACATTTAGAGTTAATAAAAAAAGTAATTATACAGTTGTTGATAACTGCTTTATAGATGATTCAAGACTAAGTCTTAAAGCAAAGGGGTTAATGGTTATGTTTTTAAGAAGACCAGATAATTGGATTTTTTATTTATCAGAGCTAATTGAGTGTTGTAAGGATGGAAAAGACAGTATGGGAAGTGCACTTAAAGAATTAGAAAAGTGGGGATATATTACAAGAAAACTTAGAAGAGATTCTCTAGGAAAATTATTGGGTGGATATGATTATGTAATAGAAGAAGCTCCGAATATTAAAGGGAAAAAATCCGAAATAAAAGAAATTCCAAATGGAGAAAACCCGAAAGTGGAAAAGTACTTAATAGGGAACTTACCTAATAAGAAAAATCAGAAACTATTAAATACTAATACAAATATAAATACTGATTTTAATATAAATACTAAAATTAGTACTACTAATAGTAATGATTTAAAAAGTATTTTTGAAAGTAATATATGCTTGTTAAAAAAGACTACAGAAATTCAATTTAACAGATATTTATTTGAATATGATTATAATTTTGTGAAAGCAGTAATTCTTTATTGTGTAAGATGTAAAGGTAAAAGTTTTGCGTACTTTAAAAAAACGATAGATAAGTATATAGATATGGGAATAACTACAGGACCAGAATTTTTAAATCAAGTTGAGAAGTTCATAAAAGAAAAATATAGCAATGTTAAAAATAAAAGTGGTTTTGTCAAAAAAGATGTAAAGGCAGATGCATTTAATAACTTTGAACAAAGAAAATATGACTTTGAACAATTAGAAAAAGAATTATTGGGCTTATCATTTGGAAATATAGATAATAATTAATGTAATTAAAAAATAAAATGAATATGTAATTTTAAATTTTTTATATAAATGGATTTAAGGTGGGGTATAAAAGATGAGTATAAGTAAAAATAATATATGTAAATTAACTGAAGAAGTGTTAGCTAACTACAATTCCATAAAAGCTGAAATAAAAAATATTGAATTAGATATAGAAGAAATTGAGTCAGAGTATGAAGGTGTATCAGCAGTTTCTTTTGAGGAAAAGACAGGAAAAACAAATAAATTCAATTCTAATGTGGAAAATGAAATATTAAAAAAAGAAAAATTGATAAATAAGCTTAAAAGAGAAAAGGCAAGTAAAATAAGGTTAATAACTAAAATAGATAATTCATTAGAGGTTTTAGATGAAACTGAAAGAAAGGTAATAGAATACAGGCTTATAAAAGGATATAGTTGGATAAAAGTTAGTACATTATTAAATATTAATAATGATTATTGTGGTAAAATCAAGAAAAAAGCAATAAATAAAATTTCAAATAAAATATGGGTAAAAGAACAATATATTTAATAACAAAATTTTAAAAATAAAAATAACGGAAAAATAACTTATTAAAGTCATAAAGGTGACGTGAAAAGTTATATATCCATGTGTTATGATAGTATCATAGAAAAAATAAACAATAATTAATAAAAACATAACTTTAGTAAAAGCACTTATTTAGAATTTAAGTGCTTTTTTTATGTTCAATATTAATAATATAAGTTTTCATTGTAATCATAATTAAAAAAGTAATAAAATAAGTAATTTTATTTATAATGAAACCTTAAATAAATGTTAAAGGAGGTGATAATATGACCGGTATAAATGAATTTAAGGTTGCAATAAATCAAATGTTAAAAAAAGAATTTCCTAATATAAATATATATGATAAAGATTTAAAGCAAGGTTTTGATAAACCTTGTTTTTTTATTAAAGTTTTAAGTTCATCACAGGTTAAAGAAATTAACAGACGATATAAAAAAAGTATTTCCTTTGATATTAATTATTTTAATGATGAAGGAAATGTAAATTTAGATTACGCATATATAGTTGATAAACTATATGAAATATTTCATTACTTAAAGGTTGATGAGAGTTTGTATAGGGCAACTGATATGAAACATGAATTTATAGATGGACAATTGCATTTTTATTTTAAAATTAATTATCACATTATAAAAGAAATCGAAGAAGTTTCTAAAATGAATAATTTAAAAAAGGAGATATATTTAAATGGAAAAAGTCACAATGAAATTTAATAAAGATCAAATAATAGGGTCAAACAAATTTAAAACTATAGAAAAAGATATATTGAAAGTTGTATTAGAAGATAAACAATATAGTTTAGAGGAAGCAAATAAAATTTTAAATAAATTTAGAAATGAAGAGGTGAGATAAATGGCAGGAGGAACATGGACAAAACAAAACAAAATTAGACCAGGAGCATATATTAATTTTAAATCTAAAAAAAATGATGTAAATTCAATTGGTGAAAGAGGGGTAGCAACAATGCCTCTAACATTGCCTTGGGGGATGGAAAGACAAGTGCTTGAAATTCATAGTGATGATGATTTATATAAAAAAATAGGAATCAATATAAATGATGAAAATGCATTACTTATTAGAGAAATATTTAAAAGAGCTAAAATACTTTTATTATATAGGCTTAATGAAGGTGAAAAAGCTACTGCGACATTAGAAGAATTAACAGTTACAGCTAAATATAGTGGAACTAAAGGAAATGATATTAATATAGTAATTCAAAATAATATAGATAACGTATCTAAATTTGAGTTAATAACTATATTTGAAGGAAATAAAGTTGATAGACAAATAGTAACAGACATTAGTGAGTTAAAATCAAATGATTATATATGTTTTAAAGGAACTGGTAAGTTAAAAACTACAGCAGGATTATCATTAAAAGGTGGTACTGATGGTACTGTTACTAATGAAGATTATGTAGGTTATCTATCTTCTGTAGAGCCATATGATTTTCATGCTATGGGAATAAGTACTAAAGATTCTACTATAAAGGCAGTAGCTACAACATTTATTAAACGATTAAAAAGTGAAGGTAGACAAGTGCAATTAGTATTAGAGAATTATCCAGAAGCAGATTGTGAAAATGTACTTAGTGTAAAAAATGGAGTAATTCTAAATGATGGGAGAGAAGTCCATTCAGAAAAAGCAGTAGCTTTTATTACAGGTGCTACTGCAGGAGCAAATGTAAATCAATCAAACACTTATCTTAAATACAGTGATGCTATTGATGTAGATATTAAGTATACTGACAGAGAAATAGAAGCAGCTTTATTAAATGGTGAAATAGTTTTTACTATTAATAATGGTACTGTTGTTATAGAACAAGATATAAATACATTAAAAACATTTACTGAAGATAAGAAAAAAGATTATAGAAAAAATAGAGTTATAAGAACATTGTTTGAAGTAAATAATGGAATTAAAGTGTTATGGGATAAAAACTATATAGGAAAAGGCAATAACAATGAGGATGGTAGGTCATTATTTAAAAAAGATGTAATTAAAACATTAGAACAATTGGAAAAAATTAATGCTATAGAAAATGTAGAATCAGAAGATGTAGAGATTAAAAGAGGAGAAGATAAGGATTCTATAATAGCAAAGGTTAAAGTACAACCGATAGATGCTATGGAGAAATTATATATGGACGTGGAGGTGTAATAAAATATGTTTTTAGATTTTAAAGATACAATAAGTGGACAAGAAGCAAGGGCATATGCAACTATAGATGGAAGAAATGAAGATTTATTTTATATAAAAAAGCTTGACTCTAAAATTGAAAAAGAAAAAAGTGAAGGGAAGACATTAGGTAAGAGAGGAACTCAAACTAAGGCTAAGGGGTACAAAGGTACAGGTACATTAACAATTTATTATGTAACTTCTTTATTTAGGGAACTTATGCTTAAATACATGAAAGAGGGTATAGATACTTATTTTGATATAACAGTTATTAATGAAGATCCAACAAGTTCTGTTGGAAAACAAACAGTTGT
The DNA here is from genome assembly GCF_054767855.1 of Clostridium sp. CTA-19. NCBI lineage: Bacteria > Bacillati > Bacillota > Clostridia > Eubacteriales > Clostridiaceae > Clostridium > Clostridium sp. CTA-19. The sequence continues at coordinate 47,530 of NZ_BAAABH010000004.1, forward strand.
GCTAAAAAACTGCAATTTAGATGAATGTCCTATGGCATTATTAGATGTAGACTCAGATTCCTTAGAGGAAGAAGTTGCATTTACTTTTGATGATGTAGATTTATTAAGCAAATTTAATAAGCCAGTATTAAAATAAGAGGAGGAATATAAAACATGAAAAATTTTGAAGACTTTTTAATGGAAAGTTTTGAGGAGACATTAGAGGTTGAAAAGGAAATAACAATGGGTGGTAGACTAAGAAAAATGAAATTTAAACCAATAACTGCACCATTGGGAGATGAGATTAGAAGGAAATGTAGAAAAATTACTTTTATTAAGGGTCAAAAAATATTTGAAACAGATCAAGATAAGTTTATATCAAATTTGATAATTGAAACTACAACTTATCCAGATTTAAAAAATGCTGAATTACAATCATCTTGGGGAGTAGTTGGTGCAGAAGAGTTACTTAAAGCTATGAAATTAAAAATGACTGATGGTGAGTATGCTGAATGGTCTACCATTGTGAGTGAAATAAATGGATACAATAAAGGCTTACAAGAATTAGTAGAAGAAGCAAAAAACTAATTAAGGAGGGTGACGGTGAAGCAAATTATGCTCATTATGCTCTCCATAAACTAAAAATTCTTCCTCATAAATTAATGAGTTTACCAAGACAAGAAAAAGCTTTCATTTATGCTTCAATAGATATAGTTGTTGAGAAAGAAGCAAAGGAAGCCAAGAAAATTAAGAAAAAATAAAAGTAATATTAGATAAATATATTAAATAATTAAAAGCACTTACTTTAATGTAGGTGCTTTTATTATTGGTGAAAAGAGGTGATTTAATGGAAACAATAGCAGTTACTTTGAAAATCTTTGATCAGATGAGCCAACCAATTCAATCTATAATAGAAGAATTAAATTTAACTATATTAGTGATGGATAATTTATCTAATATTATAGGAACTAGTTTAACTATTTCTTTTAAGAAAAGTTCAAATATAATTACTGCATTAACTGAAAAAGTTAAAGGACTTATTAAAAGTTTCTTTAGCTTTGAAACTGTTAAACAAGGAATGCGAATTACTGATGATTATATAAATGAAAATTCAAAATTAGGATTTGCTAATGATGGACTGCAAAGTCAAGCTAAACTTCAAGATAATGTATATCAAGCAGCTCAACGTTCTAGGGTATCTTATGGTGAAATGGCATCTTCAGTTTCAAAGTTGGATTCATTACCAAAAGATACATTTTCAAATAATACAGAAGCAATAACTTTTGCAGAACTAATGAATAAATCATTAAGAATGAGTGGTGCAACTTCATCAGAATCTAATAGTAGCATGGATAAAATTACAGAGATAATGGCTAAAGGAAATTTACAAGGAAGTGATTTTGATGCAATAGCTCAAAATAATCCCATAGCAGCTAAAGCAATTGAAGAGTATACAGGTACATCTATAACTGAATTAAGCAAGATGGCATCAAGTGGAACTTTAACAGCAGACATTATAAAAAATGCATTATTTAATGCATCAGATGATATTAATGCTAAGTTTCAAACTATGCCACAGACATTTGATGATATATGGAATAGTATAAAAAACAAAGCTATAACACAATTTGGAGACATAATGAATAAAGTTAGTCAATTTATTAACAGTGATGTTGGAATAGGGATAGTTGATGGAATAGTCAATGCAATAGGTATATTATCCGTCATACTTAGTGGAGCAATTGATTTGGTTATTGCATTTGCAACATTTTTTATAGAAAATTGGAGCATGATAGTACCTATTATTTTAGGTGTAATAGCAGCTCTACTTGTTTATAATGCAACTATGGGTATTGCCTGGTTAACAACACTAAAAGATGTGGCTGTAAAAATTATGAGAGCAATAGCCTCTGGGATAGAAACAGCAGCTATAATCGCACTTATAATTGCACAAGATGGTTTAAATGCAGCAATAGCAGCATGTCCTATCACATGGATTATTATATGTATAATAATATTAATAACCCTTTTTTATGTAGCAATAGCAGCTATTAATCATTTTGCAGGTACTTCAATAAGTGCTACAGGTTTGATTGCAGGAGCATTTATGGTTGCAATCGCATTTATAGGAAACTTATTTGTAACATTTTATAATTTAGTTATAGATATAATAGTTTTAATCTGTAACCAATTAGCGGTATTTGCAGAGTTCTTTGCTAATGTATTTAATGATCCAATAGGTTCCATAATTAGACTATTTGCAGGAATGGCAGATACTGTGCTAGGTATACTTAGCGGAATTGCATCGGCAATTGATACAATATTTGGGTCTAATCTTGCTAGTGCTGTAAATGGTTGGAGAAGTGGACTTAGTAATGTAGTTAATAAATTTGTAGGAGATCCTAAGGTTAAAGTTTCTAGAATGGATTCACAATCAATGCATTTAGATAGATTTGAATATAAACAGTTTTTTAATGCTGGATATAATGCAGGAGAAAAATTTGAATCTAGTATTTCTGATAAATTTAATGGATTAGGAGAAATAGGAAAGATGCCAAATGTTTTAGGAAAAGATTTTTTAGACGGTGCAACTATGCCACAAATTTCCCCAATAGCCCAATCACCAGTTAGTGGATTAAATGATAATGCAGGAAAAGGTATAAATCAAGCAAATGATCATCTTAAGAATATTGATGATAAAATAGATATTTCTAATGAGTATTTAGAAATGATGAGAGATTTAGCAGAAGAAAAAAGTATTTCTAATTTTGTTACATTAACACCTACAGTTCAAGTAACTACTGGGGATGTAAAAGAGCAAGCTGATATAAATAAAATAATTTCAGCAATAGAAAATTATATGGAACAAGAATTAGAAAATAGTGCAGAAGGGTTGTATGCATAATGTATAAAATGTATATTGGAATTCAAAATGGAGAAGAAGGCTTTATAATTCCAGTGCTCCCAGAAAAAATAGAAATAAATGAAGATGGTGACAACAAAACATATGATGTGATAAACCTAGGAGAAGTAAGTAAAGTTAATAGTCCTAAATTGACAGAAATAAATTTTGAAAGTTATTTTCCATTAAATAATGGACCATATGTAAGCTCGGAACAAGTATTTGAACCGAGTTTTTATATTACCAAAATTAAAGATTGGAGAGAGAAAAAACAAAAGTTAAGATTTATTTTAGTTGGTGGACAGTTAGAAATAAATGATTTATTTACAATAGAAAATTTTAAATATGAAGAACATGGTGGAGAAATTGGAGATATTTATTATTCAATAGAGCTTAAAAGATATAAAAATCATGTAGCTAGAAAAGTAGTAATAGTAAATAATAATTTATCTAAAGCTAAATCAAATAAAGTTAAAACAAAGTCTATTAGAAATACAGATAATAAAAAAGTAAAAACATACACAGTAGTTAATGGAGATACACTATGGCATATATCTAAAAAATTTTTAGGTGATGGTAATAGATATAAAGAAATAGCAAAATTAAATAACATCTCCAACCCTAATTTAATATATGTTGGACAAGTTTTAAAACTTCCATAGGAGGCAAAATTGATATGCAAATACAACTATTAATTGATGATAAAAAAGGAAATATATTTGATATATCTGAACTTGTTAAAGAAGTTATATGGAAGACTAAGCGAAAAGACGGGCCATCAAGTTTAGACATAGAATTTATAGAAGATAGTTTGTTTAAAATATCCAATGGTGATGTTGTAAGATTTAAAGTAGATAATAACAATGTATTTTATGGTTATATATTTAAAAGTAAAGGAAATAGTAGCCCTGAAATAAAAATAACAGCTTATGATCAAATTAAATATTTAATGTACAATGATATATATGTTGGAGTAAATAAAAAAGCTAGTGATATAGCAAAAGAAATATTTAAAAATCTTAACCTAAAGGTTGGGACTATTGAGGATACAGGATATATAATACCAACTATTCAAGAAGATGATAAAAAATATTTAGATGTTATTTATAGTGCATTGGATAAGACGGTTACAGCTAATACTAAGACATTTGTATTATATGATGAATTTGGAACCTTAAACTTAAAGGATATAAATAATGTGAAACAAAAGCTTGTTATTAGTGATGATAGTAATCTTGGAGATTACGATTGGGAGAGTTCTATTGAAGAGAGCTACAACAGAATAAAGTTTGTAAAAGATAATGAAAAAAAAGGTGGAAGAGATGTTTACATTGCGCAAGATAGCAATAATATAGCTAAATGGGGAAGATTACAATTATTTAAAAAAGTTGATGATAAGTTAAATAAAGCACAAATAGAAGAAATGGTTAATGGAAATTTAAAGCTTAAAAATAAAGAAACTAAAAAATTAAGCCTTAAAGATGTAATAGGTACTGATACAACTTTAGATTTGAAACTTAGAGGAGGATCAGGTGTATATGTAGATATTAAAAAAAGAGATATAAAACAATACTACTTAATTGAAGAAGCAACTCATAAATTTTCAAAGGATGGTCATATAATGGATTTTGATTTAAAGGTGGTGTAATTATGGGAATGATACAAACCATAAAAAAAGCTGGAGTAGATGCAATAAATGCAAGTAATCCTCTTAATATTGAGTTTGGCGTAATACTAGATTCTGATAATTTAATCATAAAAGTAGAACAGAAAAAGACTTTATCTAAAGAATTTTTTATAGTTCCAGAAAACTTACAAAGATATGAGATAAATTTAAATCATAACCACACATATAGTAATGGTACAACATCTAATAGTCTAGAGAAAGTAGTAATAAGAGAAGGATTAAAAAATGGAGATAAAGTTATATTACTTAGAATAAAGCAGGGAACTCAATATTTAATATTAGATAAGGTGGTGTAATATGAGTGAAGTAAGTATATTACCACAGGAATCAATTATATATGATTTTATTAATATAGAAGATGAAAATAGTATATCAACAAAAACATATAAAATAAAAGATGAAAGAATAGTTGGTTTTTGTGATGGAATAGAGGCATTGAAACAAGCTATAGAATTAATATTAAATACTGAGAGGTATGAATACACAATCTATAGTTGGAATTATGGAAGTGAGCTTAAAGAAATTATTGGACAGGATAAATTAATAATAGAAAGCGAATTTAAACGTAGAATAAAAGAAGCTTTACTTGAAGACGATAGAATAAAAAATGTAGATAATTTTAAATTTAACTATGACAAAGACAGTGCTTTAATAAAGTTCACTGTCTTTTCTATTTATGGAGAGTTTATAGAAAGTGTGGTGAAAAAACCAATTGTTTGAAGAGAATACAGAAGAGATTATATTAAACAATATGTTAAATAAAATACCAGACGATTTTGATAAGAGAGAAGGCTCAATAATATATAATGCATTAGCTCCTGCAGCTCAAGAATTAGGAAGAATGTATTCAGATATGGATAGATTTTTAGACTATACATTTGCAAGTGTAGATATGCCAATAGAGTTTTTAGATTTAAGGGTTGCAGAAGAGGGAATGAAAAGAGAAGTAGCAACATGCTCTATAAAGAAGGGGTATTTTTATAATGATGAAAATATTTTAATAGATATACCTTTAAATAGTAGGTTTTTTATAGATGATTTTATTTTTATTGCTACAGAAAAAATATCTACTGGAACTTATAAAATGAAATGCGAAAGTACAGGGGAAGATAGCAATTCTATATGTGGAACAATGTTACCAATAGAATATATAGAAAATCTAGCTATATGTAGTTTAGGTGAATTAATCATTCCAGGAGAGAATGTTGAAACAAATGAAAAATTATTTAAAAGATATATTACACATTTAAATGAAAAAGCTTTTGGTGGAAATATAGCAGATTATAAGGTTAAAGTTAAATCAATTGAAGGTGTTGGACCAGTTAAAGTTTTTCCAGTCTGGAATGGTGGGGGTACTGTAAAAATAGTGTTTTTAGATAGTGCTTATAATACACCAACTGTTGAATTAATAGATACAGTTCAAACTACTTTAGATCCAACAGAAAATCAGGGAAAAGGATTAGGAATTGCCCCAGTTGGACATGTAGTAAAAGTTTTAGGCAGCAAAGATGTAGAGATAACGATTGAAACAAAATTATTACTTAAAAGGGATGTTAATATAGGACAAGTAGAGGAAGAAATAAAGACTACTATAAAAGATTACTTTCTACAATTAAAGAAACAATGGGAAGATGAAGAAAATATAATAATTAGAATCAATCAAATAGAAGCTAAAATATTAAATATAGATGGTGTTGCAGATTTATTTAATACAAAAATAAATGGAAAAGAAGAGAACTTAACTTTAGATGAAGAATCTATTCCTAAATTTAAAGAGGTGGTACTAAGTGAAAAAGAAATTAATTGATTTTTTACCATCAAAAATAGCAAATATAGCAGAGTTTAAAGAAATTATGAATGCTGAAGATATAGAGTTTGATTCAATAGAAAGTATGCATCTTAAGATTTTAAAAGAAAACTTTATAGATACAGCTACTGATTATGGAATCAGTAAAAGAGAAAGCTTATATAAAATAAAACCAGACAAGAAAAATGAAAGTTTAGATTTTAGAAAGCTTAGACTTAAAAATAGAAAAATGGATAAAATGCCTATAACCCACAGAGCTCTCGAACAAAAGTTGGAGACTTTATTTGGTGAAGATAATTATAAAGTTGAAGTACAAAATGATGATTATCTTGTTAAAGTGTTTATAAATACTTTCGACTGGAATGCCTTTAATGAAATAACTGATAACTTTAGAAATATAATTCCTTGTAATATGATATTAAAATCATCATTAGTACAAAAAATTAAATCAAATATATATTTTGGAGCTTGTACAACTATAGGTGAAGAATTAACGGTTTATCCTTGGAGTCCTAAAAGTATTGAAAGCAAGGGAACTGTTAAATTTGCACTTGGAAGTAACACTGGTGTAGAGAATATAACTATATATCCAAAGGAGGGATAATTAATGTCAGAACAGTTTTATACAATACTCACAAAAGTGGGAAAAGCTAAAATAGCAAATGCAACTGCACTTGGAACAAAGGTTAACTTTTGTAAATTTCAAGTAGGGGATAGTAATGGAGCATACTATAATCCAACAGAGGAGCAAACAGAACTTAAGCATAAGGTATGGCAAGGAAATATAAATAATATTAGGATAGATGATAAAAATCCGAATTGGGTAATTATAGAGGTAATACTTCCTAGTGAAATTGGTGGTTTTACGATAAGAGAAGCAGCAATACTTGATGATGAAGATAACGTAATAGCTGTGGCAAAATATCCAGAAACATATAAACCACAAACAAAGGATGGAAGTAGCAAAGACATACTTATAAGAACAATATTAGAAGTAAGCAATGCTAACTCTATAACACTTAGGGTAGATCCTACTGTTATATTAGCTACTAAAAAAGATATAGAAGTATTAGAACAAAAAATTAAAAATATTAAAGTTCCAGTTACTAGTGTAAACACTAAAACTGGAGATATAGTTCTAAAAGCAGAGGATATAAATTGTGAGGATGATAAGTCAGTTGAGTCGCATTTGGATGAAATGACGAAGGAAATAGAAAATATAGATTTATCAGCTAATAAAGTTAAATTAAATAAAATCACAGGAATGAATGCAACAGATGTACAATCTGGCATGCAAGAACTTTTTCAATATGCCGATAATGGTAAAAAATCTATAAGTAATATAATTGGAACTCCATTATCGGCTACAGATACTTTTCCTAGTATGCAAAGTAAAATACAGACATTAAAAAGTAATCTTGCAAGTAATTTAAATATTAAAAAAGTTAGTGCAAGTAGTACAGAATCATTACATGATTTAATAAGTAAAGTATTTAATATAGAAATGAAAAGTTTTGCAACTGGATATTCATCTAGTTATAAAATATATCAATTTGAAGTTTCATTATCTTTTGAGCCAACTAATATAATTGCTGTTTGTGGCTGTAGTAGTGGATGGTTTGCAGCAAGTACATTTATTAAAAAAGAAGAAGGTATTTCTAAATCAGTTATTTCTCCAACTATAGCAATAGAGGGGAGTAGGTTTGCAACATTTGCAGATTATGGTTGGGGGAATAAGGAAATGTATTGGGTTGCTTGGAATTAAAGGAGGATTAAAATGTTTTTAAATTTTAGATTAATTTATAATAAAAATACTGGAACTATATTAAATGGCACTTTTTCAGAAAGATTCGATTCTGGATTAACAGATGAGATGATTGGGGATCTAAGACCTAGAGAAATAGATTTCGTTGATTTACCTTATGATTATAATGAAAATAACTTTAGAGATGCTATAAAGTATCATATAGATGTAACAAAGGACAAAAATAAAACAGAATTAAAAGATTTAATAATTATAGATAAATATATAAAAAGACAAGAAACAGAAAAAGAAAAATTAAGAAGAGAAAAAGAAGAATTAGAGAATCAATTATTATTAAAAGAAAATAAGGATTTAGGAGGCATTTTATAATGGTGAATGAGATAATAGTAAGAATAATAGCGGAAAGGATAATAAATAAGGGGATAAATCCTTTAAGGAATATGGAGTTTCAGTTAGATGATGTGACCAATGTAGAGTATAGAAAAGCAGTAGAAGATTATATATTGGTGCATAGTGGTGTAATAGAAGAAACTACAGCTTAGATAATTAATACGAAGTAAAAATAAGTAGTTAAGGCAATAGATTGGAACCAAAAAGGTTCTTTTTTATTGCCTATTTTTTCTTATATAAAAGGTTGTGTAATATGGATGAATTAATTAAAGCAGCATTAAGTCAGGGATTGGGATATGGGCTATTTGTTTTTCTACTATTGTATGTACTTAAAACAACAGGTGATAGAGAAAAAAACTATCAAAATACAATTGATAAACTTGCAGATAAATTTGGAGTGGTTGAAGACATAAAACAGGATGTTGAGGATATAAAAAATAAAATATTTAAATAGGAAAGTGGTGCAGATGGAGCAATTAAAAAATATGTTGCAGATTAAGAAGATAAGAGCATTATTAACTACTGTAGTATTTTGTATATTGGCACTTAAAGGTGGAATAAGTAACAATGAATTTTTAACTATATTTTCAATGATAATAGCATTTTATTTTGGACAAAGTTCCACTAGACAAGCTATAAAAGAAAATAATAGGGACGGTGAATAAATATGAAAATAGGAATTGATGGTGGTCATAATCCATTAGCTCCAGGAGCATGTGGAATTGTAGATGAAACAATAGAGGATAGAAAAATATTTCTAGGTAGTAAAAAATATTTATAAAAATTAAATCAGTTTATAGTTTGTTATCCTGGTAATATGAATAATTCAAACACTGAATTAATGTGGGGTATAAATAAAGCAAATTCAAATAATGTAGAGCTATTTTATTTAGTGCATCTAAATAAAGCCTATAAAAGTTATGATGGTGCCATAGGGGTGAAATATGATTGCATCCATTAGCAAGTATATTGACTAAAGATAAAGCTAATTCAATTCTTAAAAATCTTGAACAGTTAGGATTTACTAATTGTGGAATTAAATACTATAACGAATTAGCAGAACTTAATTCAACAAATATGGAAGCAATGATAATTGAATGTTTCTTTTGTTAAGCAAAAGGTGATGTGAATTTATATAAAAAATTAAGAGAAGATTCAATTGGTTTTGCAATAGCAAATAGAATTGATAGTAGAGTAAAAAAAGAAGTTATAAATAAAAAGGAAATGTATGATATGAAAATAATTGTACTTTATTTTGGAGATATGGATTCAAATGCAGCTATATATGTATCTCAAAAACATCAATGTCCTATGATGAAAAAATGTGATTTTGATATTAGTAGATTGAAAGCAGAAAAGATAATTCAAATAGGTGGTACAGATGGTAGTGATAGATACACTAGTTTGCATGATGCAGATAGTTTAGTTTAGAAAAATATAATAATAAATTAAATAATGTATTAAAATCAAATTATATGAGTAATATGAAAATAACATCAAGTAGTGTAAAATATTACATGGAGGGTGTTTAAATGGAAAATAAATTAAAAATTGAAGAAAGAATATTAAAAGAGCTTTTTGTTAGAAGAGTATATGATGAAGTAAAAGAAGAAAAATTAAGTTTTATTAATTTTATAGAAGAACAATTGCTTAATCAGGGATATGTAGAACAAAGTTTAGAGGAAATAAATAACATACTCTTAGAGTTGCAAAATAGTGGATTTATAAAAATAGACAATGAGAGGAAGAAAAAAGTTTATACATTAACGGGCTGGGGAGAGAAGTATGCACTTATCAAATATATAACTGTCAATGAGTTAGAAGAACATTCAAAAAAAATAAGAGAAAGAATAGATATAAAGTTTTTTGATTATAGTAAACTCATAAAAGTGTCTGATGAAAAAATTAAAGATTTAGAGCAAAGAAATGAAAAAGTAAATGATATTATTAGTGATATAAATCAAAACTTAAAAGAATCCATAGATAAGATAAAAGAGCATGAAAAGAATATAAAATCATTTAATAACAATATAATTTCAATAATGTCAATTCTAATAGCTGCATTTTCAATAATAGGATTTAATATTGGAGGAATAAAATTTTTAGTTGAAAATAAATCTTTAGTTAAGCCATGGGAATATGCTGGTTGTATTGCTATTATAAATTTAAGTATTGTAAGTTCACTATATTTTTTGTTTTATATGATTGATAAGATTATTAATAAGGATACTAGTTTTACAAAGCAAAAAAATAAAAGTATTTTTAATAAGAAGCTGAGTAGCTTCATATGTATAACAATGATAGTTATAGTAGTGCTTTGTTTTTTCATTGCTTAATTTAATAAAGAATAGATGTATTAAGTGCAGTAATTATGGCACAAAAAAATCAATGTCTTATGATGAAAAAGTGATTTTGATGTTAGTGGATTGAAAGTTAAAAAGCTAATTCAAATAGGTGGTAAGACTGGTAGTAATAGATATGATATTTTAAAAGATGTAGCTAAATTAATTTACTTTTAATATTAATATATAATAAAAAAATGAATTATTATTGTAGGACTTTCTTCTTTTATGTAGAAATATTATATAAAGGGGAGGGGATACAATTGGATAAAAATATATTATATAAATATGTTTGTATAGTTGATTATGAAAAACCAAATATAGAAAATAGAACTGTAACAGATGATTTGAATGGATATATATTAAAGTTACATGACATAATCGAAGATAGTGATAAAGTGCAGTTTTTTAAGGAGAAGGATTTAACAACCCAAGTATTAAGCAATGTATTAAGCATAGTAAAAAAATTACATAATGATAATACAGAAGGTATTTCAGTAATCATGGACAGTATTTCAAATAGATTAAGAGAAAAAGAAGAAGAAGCTCAAAAAAAAATTAGACATATGGGCGTTGAAGTTAAAAAAGGAAGTTTATTGCAAGCCATTTTTAAGGATTCATCATATAAGGAATATGAGTATTTAATCAGTAAGGCAGAGCATAATAAATATATGGGTGAAAAAAATTATAGTATAGAAGAAGGGTTTAAAGTAGATGAAAAAAATTTATGGAAATCGTGTTTAATTAGTTGTATTATAGAAAATGATGAGGTAAAAGTAAGCGAAATTAGAGTATATTTAGATAATACAGCTAAATATTGGACGGAAAATTTTTTGGAATTAAATGAATTAAGGGATGATCAACAAAATACACAACAATTTTTTAGAGAAATTGAAAGAGTATTGAAAAAGGATGTTTATAAATTTAGTAAGGGAGATTATTCTGTTTTAAGAAATGCTATTATTGAACATATAAGAACTACGGATCAAATTGACTATCCAGCAATAATAAAAAGTAAATTTGAAAAGTATAAATATGAAGAGGATGGATTAAATGAAAAGCAAAGATTTAAACTAATACAGGATTTAAAAGAACTTCCTAGTAGGGAAACTTTTGATACTCAATTTACACCAGATCCAAGTGCACTTTCAGTAAGGATGATTAAAGAATCTTATAAATTGACAAACGATATTGAGTTAATAGTAAAAGATATGAACAGTGATGACAAGATAGTAGCGTTTGAAGATGAGATTGGAAAAAAATATGTACAAATTGAAACTGATAATAAAGATGTTTTTGAAAGATATAATAAAGATAAAAAATAAAATGTAAAAGGGGGAGAAATTATGTTAATAAAAGAATTACTAGATAAATTTGATAACTATAAAATAATAAGTAAATCTGATAAATTAGCTAGCTTTGACTTGGTATTTGAAATAAATTCTCTCCCTGAATTAAATAATTTTTATAAAATAGAAAAATTATTAGAGAAGTATCCTAAAAGAGATTCATTTAACATGTGTATTAAAGCATCTGACGATGATTTCTTTTGTTTAATAATGAAAAATGGTGAATTAAAATATAATGGTTCAGAGCATATAGTTAAAAGTAATAATATTAATGAAATAATAGATATTTTTAATGAAATAAGAATAAAGGAAGATAAGCTACAAGTTACAATAAAAATAAATAAAGACTATAAAAATAAATTTATATCAATATATTCAGTAGAAAAGTTTATTGAATGGATAATGGAAAAAGACATTTATCAAACAATAAGTTTCTTTTCTAAAATTTATGAATCTATAGATTATATAGTATTTGTTTCATATGATAAAGAAATGAAAATTTTAACAGAAACATTTCAAATGACGAAAGAAGAAGATATAGTAAAAGACTTTGGATTAATTAATAGGAAAAGTATACTTAATTCAAGATTAGATGTTACAAATATTCAAAAGAAAGAATTAAATGTAATCCCAGAAGATTTTAATATAATAAAATATGAATATGTGGATATAAGATTAGAGAAAAGATTAAATTGTATTAGAGATATTTTATCAATTATTTATATAGCAGATATATCATTAATTGAAGATAACTTTTCAGATATTAGAATAAATGGTTATAAGAGTTCAGAGTTTAAAATATTTTATAAGGATGTTGAAGAGAGAAAAAAGAATGATAGATTATATGAGATATATAGATGGATTTATAATGATGGAAATCTAATAGATAAGGCTACTATTGCGAGAAATGTAATAAGCTTACATTGCAGACATAAAAGTGTTTTAGAGTTAGATGATGAAAGTTTAAATTCAATGAAAACAAATTATACTTATTACTTAAAAACAAATATGGATGACTTTTTGGAAGAAAAAAAGAATTTGACAATTTCTGTAATTGAGGAAGGTAAATTGTTATCAGAAACATTATACGAGCTTATAGCGAGTATGGGGAAGAATTTATTAGCATATTTCACTTTTTTAGCAACATTAATTGTATCTAACACGTTAACACAAGGAAATTTTTATAATATATTTACTTTTGAAGTGGTGCAAATAATTGCAATAATTATACTGGGATCATGTCTATTTCTAATATATTCAAATATAAAAACAAATTATAAAAGAAAAAGAATAACAGATTATATTGAAGATTTAGTATCTGGATATGGCGTGTTGCTAGGAGAGGAAAATGTAAAATATATTATTGAAAATGTTAAAAGCTATAGTAATGTAAAAAAATCCTTTAAGATTAGGCAAATTTTAATATCTATACTATGGTTAAGTTTTAATATTATATTATTAATCTTCTTAGATTGGATAAGTGGAGATGTAAAAATACTCAAGATTATAAATCTTTTTAGTTGCAAATAAAAAATACTTAATTCGCATTAGCTTTAAAAGGTGAATGTATATTTAAGGGGGAGTTCTTAGGAGCTCCCTTTTTTATGATTTAGATTAAATTTATTAATATGATAAGGATTTTAAATAGCTTTGCAGAAATACTTATTAGGACAGATAGAATATTAACAGTAATGTAGAAGGAGATGATTATTATGGTATGGAATATATTTAAAAAGTATTATTGTAATAATAGAGGTATAGGAATTAAATAGTTTCCTTAAATTAATGGAGGGATTTTGTGAAGAAAGAATTGACTTTAAAGAAAGTTGAAGAAAGCAATTTTATTGAATGTTTTAATTTAAAGCTTGGAAAGGGACAAGATAAGTTTGTATCACATCCTATTCATAGTTTGGCACAGGCATATGTATATTATAATCAATGTACACCTTTTGCAATTTATAAGGATGATATTATGGTTATTTATGATTACGATGAAGAAATATATAATATTTGGCATATGATGATTGATGAAAAATATCAAGGTAAAGGATATGGAACTGTAGCCATGGAGTTATGCATAGATTATATAAAATCAAAACCCTTCGGTCAATCAAATGATATTATTTTAACTTGTAATATAGATAACAGTCATGCAATTTATATTTATGAAAAGCTAGGGTTCAAAGATACAGGAGAACGTGACGAAGATGAGATAATTATGAAATTAGCAGTTTGATTCAATTAATATATAGAATAAAGATACTGTAATATTTAAAGGTATAGGTAGATTTGATACATTAAAAAAGTGATTAAAAGAGTAGGTTTAAAGTAAAATAAATATATTTATTAACATATTTATTTTACTTGTTGCAAAAAATAGAGTGGTTTAGAGTAAAAACTTTAGACTACCTTATTTTATAAATTATAGTTTATGGTGAACAAAGAAATAACAAACATAACCATGAAATTGTTAAAGTTATACAACAAATTATAGTATTCTTCCATGTTGGTTTATTAGAAATAGCCTTTTTGATTATTGAAACCGCATTATTTACGAAAAGGATAATAGAAAAAATAGAAATTAATATACATAAAAAAATCATTGGATTAATCTCCTTAACTTAATATATAAGAAAATAGTAACATAAAAGGATATATTTAAATACATATTTAAAGAATTCGTAAATTAACTTATATTAAATAATAAAATAGATAAGTCACATTAGCTTTATATAGTTATATAGTTTATTTCAAAAAGGTAGCATAGAAAAAATTCTTATGCTACCTTTTTTAGCTTATACATTTAAGTTGATTATAATCTATATATGTATTTTTACAAGTATTATGTATTAAATAAAGCATTTAAAATTATCTGCATATTTGTTAGGAAGAAATTCAATAACTTCATAATTGGCGATTTTTTCTTTGTAAAATGGATCTTCAGTTAATATAGCGTCAACTTCAGTAATACTTTTAGCATTACAAAGAATAATTCCACCTGTACGTGGATTTTTTCTTCCAGAACAAATAAATTTTTCGGCTTTATAGTATTTATCTAAAAACGATATATGGCTAGATAAATATTTTTCTACTTCATTAATGTCTTTGTTATAAGTAAGATTTAGTATAAACATATTGATTTTCTCCTTTAAATAAATTATCATAATAATGACCGTGGTCAGTGACTATAGTCATCATTATACGCTTACAATAAAAAAAATCAAGAGAGGGATAAGTATGTTAAGAAAAGAAAAAGCTATTTTAACCAAAAACAAAGTATTTGAGACTGCTATTAAATTAATTAAAGAAAAAGGATATAATGATGTTACCGTAAGCGAGATATGTAAAAAAGCAGGAGTTGCAAAGGGGACCTTCTATGTGCATTATAAATCTAAAGAAGATATCGTAAAGGAAAGTTATTATTCCGATATGAATCAGTTTATTATAAGACAATATAAAGAATTGATTTCACAAGATAAAAATATGAATATAAAAGATAAAATAGAAAAATTCCTTATATCAGAACTTATGTTTACTGATCATGTGGGATATACAATGACATGTCGAGCTTATGTGACAAATTTGACTGAATGTATATCAGAATGCAGCAACCATTTTGAAAGACGTGAGTTTTCAAAAGATTTAAAGGCATTAATTTTAAAAGGAATTAATCAAAATGCATTTAATACACAACAAACAGTAGAAGAAATATTTCTGTATTTAGAAAGTTTTGTAAGGGGACTTATGGCTTCATGGTGTTTTGCAAATGGAGAATTTGATATTGTTAAAAGAGGAGAAAGGTATATTAATGAAATAATAAAAGGGTTATAATAACAACGTGTATTATAGTTAAACCATATTAGTTTCAAACAGTTTTGTATGTTAAGGAGATAAACAAATGAAAAAATTCATAAAAATTACAATAATATTTATTATTACAGGACTTTACCTAATATTTATTCACATGCCGTCTATGAATGATTTTATTGCAGATGGAGTAAAAAAGAAACTACAAGACACTCCGCTTCCTAGTAATACTAAATTCTGCGATGCTGTTTCAAAAGTGGGATATTTGACAGGCAATGGTTCTGGAATACAATTTTTTGGTGCAATTTTGATAAAATCTCAATTATCATTAGAAGAACTCCAGGAGTATTATTCTAAATACAAAACAGGATATGATGGGTATGTTGTATTAGAACAGAAAGGATCACAGATTGATAGTATTGAACACATTGAGGTATTTTTTGCTAGTTTAAAGAATGTAAAAATCTTTGATGGCTATTATATTGTGTATTCGTGGGATTATGAAAGACATCCTTTAATTCAATTTCTATCCAGCCCGCTAAGGTTGGTATCTGAAGAAGGAAATTCATCAATAACTTTTTCATAATACATATCTCTTAACTTAATTATTATATTCTAGCTGGTTAATTATGAAGAAGATTTGTGCCATTAGATATATACATTCAATCATGGTAATAGGAGTTTTAACATTTTCTATTGGATTAATAGAGATGTTTATTGAAAAAAATCATAAAAAACAATAGCAACTTTTTGTCAATATTCTTATTAAGTGACGCAAGTTTATGATAAAAAATAAAAAGGGAGAGAAATAAAAAAGAAAATGCGGGGCGAAGATTATTTAGACAGTTAAGAAAGACAAAAATTAAAATATCCACTATTAAAGGAATAGTATTTAATATTACAGATTACAATAAATAAAATATCATATAAAAAATGGTTTGTATTAGAATGGAGTTTTATAACTTTATTCTAATACAGACCATTCTTTGTTTTAGCAATAAATTTAAAATATTCTCCTCTATAATGATAAAATCTTAAATAAAATTTAGGTTTAAAAATAAAAGAGTAAATGAAAAATAAATGTTTAGAATTATTAAAATGGGAATAATTCTAGATATATGGTTATAAATAGAAAAATATAAACTGATTTATGAATAGCTAATAAATTTTATGTTATATACTTTGGTAGCAATGGAGGATACATACTATGAATATGTTAAAACAAATTGATAAGAAGAGAAAAAGAATAGTTGAAGTTTTTCAAATAGTAGAAATTATATTTTATATGGGAATAATGCTTATAAAAGAGTTACTGCTTATCTTTGTAAATGGCTCAATACAAAGAGTGAAGATGCTATTTTAATACATAGGAAAAATCATAAAATTGGGATGGTGAGGAGTGCCTATGAAGATGGTGATGAATTATATAATGTAGAATTTAATGATATTTAAATGGTACTAAAAGTTAATTTTAAAATAAGATTCTAATTATTGCAGGTAGTTTTTTGATGCCTCCTTTATTTTTATTTTTATTTTAAAGATTAGCGAGCAAAGTACTAATTAAAGCATAGTTTATATTATAGCAATTAAAAAAATAAGTCTAATTATTATTATAAAAGATATTTAGAATGAAAAATAAAAATATATAGAATATTATCTTTTATTTTTAATAGTTTTTTACTCATTTTAAGATTAAAATTTTTTGATGCTCTATTTAAAATAATAGATAATATCATCACAATTGAACCAATGAATAGGCTAAAGGAGGAAGAACAACTTGAAATTAAAAGGAATAGATGTAAGTGAACATCAAGGAATTATAAATTGGGACAAGATAAAAGGTCAAATAGATTTTGCTATTATTAGGGTTGGCTATGGAGATAACATGACTAGTCAAGACGATAGTCAATTTAAAAGAAATATACAAGAATGTGCTCGTTTAGGTATTCCTGTAGGGGTTTATATATACTCTTATGCAGTTACAATAGACCATGCCAAAAGTGAAGCAGAACACGTTTTAAGAAATATAAAAGGTTACAAGTTAGATTATCCAGTATACCTTGATTTAGAGGACGATGGAACTACAGGAACTTTGGACAATAGTGTCATAGCATCTATAGCTAAAACATTTTGCGATATTATAGAAGCTGCTGGATATCATGTTGGAATTTATGCTAACACTTATTGGTTTAATAATAAACTTACAAGTGATATATTTAATAGATATGATAAATGGGTAGCAGAATATAATTCTAATTGTAATTATAGAGGTAATTATGGTATATGGCAGTTTACAGATAGTGGAACTTTTGATGGGATTAATGGACAAGTTGATACGAATTATTGCTATGTAGACTATCAATCTATTATAAAAAAATCTAGCTTGAATGGAAGTGAAAAAAATTTGAAAGTTTATAGAAATGTTGTTGTTTATGCTAAAGGATCAGACGCAGATGAATGTATAGCTAAAATTCTATCATGGAAACTAGAAGATTGCATTGTAGTTAATCATGAAGAATATGTAAAAGGTATGGGTAAAAGTGTTTATAGTGTTGGAGCATTAACCGGTGTAGAGGCTAATGTTTATATACGCGGTAAAAATAGAGAAGAAACTCTTAAACTTGCTGAGGAAAGAATAGGGTTAAGATAAGATTAACTCTTAATTAAAAGTTACTAATATAGAATAAATAATATAAAAATACCCACATATTAAGCTTGTCTAGTTTAATATGTGGGTATTATATTAAAACCTAATATTGTATTAGATGATTTTTAGTTAGTGTAGAAAATATAAAATTATATTTATAATTATTTAACACCAAAATATCCAGTCAAATAGGCCACAGCCACAATCATCACAACAGCCATTGTTCCAATTATCACAACAGTTATTGTTCCAATCAGTTAAACAGTGGTCAATCCAATTGTTATTACAATCATTGTTGCAGTCATCCCAATTATCACAGCAGTTGTTGTTACAATCATTGCAACAGTTATTATTCCAATTGTTACATGACATAAAAATCCCCCCAAAAATTAATATATATTTATATATTATAATATGAGATTATGATGTATTTGATATTCAAATTATGGGAGTACTTTGAATTAGAAAAATACTTATATAAAGGAATTCTGAAACTTTTATTGAATTACATAGGCGAATAAACTTATGTTTAAAGTTGGGAATTAATTTAAGAATTAATTTTATTATAATATATAAGAAAAACAAATTTAAATTTACGTGGGAGGTCTATGTATGATTCGAAAAATGAAAAAGGAAGATTTACTTTATGTAAAACAGTTAATGCAATCAATTCCTGACTTTTGGCATCCAAACTGGAATAATAAGACGTTAGAAAAAGCATTTAATTCATCTAATGCTATTGTATTTGTCTATGAAATTGAAAATAAAATAGTAGGTTGTATATTTGCATATGATTTTGGATTTAGGGCTTATATTGCAAAACTTGCTGTTTCTAAAGAAATGCAAAAACATAGGATTGGTAGTAAACTTCTTGAACATGTAGAAAATATTCTAATGGAGAGAAACTGTGAATTAATTATCGCTGATGCTTTACCATCATCAGAATCATTTTATTTAAAATTAGGTTGGACACATCCCTATGCAAAGCTTGTAAGAAAGAGGTTAATTAAATAAATGTAGAATATTTTAATGGACATTATGAAAAAAATGTATTCAACTATTATAGCAAATGCAACTCCAGAAAAAACTTATTAATATAAAGTAATAGCATTAGAAAATCGCAATAAATTTTATGTTATGTGGGAGGGATGATAATATGATATATAGATTAGCAACAGAAAAAGATATTCCGACACTTTCAGAAATGAGGTGGCAACACGAATATGAAGAAGAAGGAAATTTTGAGATTTCAAAAGAAGATTTTATTAAAGAGTGTAATGTATTTTTAGTAAATGGTTTAAAAACTGAAAGTTGGGAATATTGGATAGCTGAAGATAGTAATAAAATTGTTTCAAATATATATATAAATAGAATAAGAAAGGTACCTAAACCACAAAAGTTATTTGCAGAAATAGGATATGTAACAAATGTTTATACAAAAATAGAATTTAGAAACAAAGGTATAGGATCGGAGCTTATAAAAAAAGTGAAACAATGGGCATTATATAATAAAATTGAATTGTTATTTGTTTGGCCAAGTGAAAGGTCGATAAACTTTTATAAACGTCATGGATTTTTAATAGAAAATGAAGTTATGGAATTAGAAATATAAATAAAATATTGGTTTTTATACAATAAGTGAAAATATTGTAAAAATTGAGAAATATTTGACAATTAAACAAAAAATAGTTAAAATAGTGTATGAAAATGATTACAGACTTATTGTATTATAATAAATATATTTTTTATAAATATGTTTATTAACTATGATTACAGGGGGAAGAAATAATAGTGGATACATCTATAATTGAAAAAACAGAAATATCATCAAAAAGGGGATTATCAGGAAGTACATTAAAAATTATGGCAATAATTTTAATGTTTATTGACCATCTTGCAGCAATGTTAATATTAATGGGTATATATTCTAAAAAAATACCTTATACTGGAGATATGAATACATTAAATGGCATATATTTAATGATGAGAGCTGTAGGACGTATATGTTTTCCAATATTTTGTTTTTTGCTTGTTGAAGGATATGTTCATACAAGTAATAAAAAGAAATATGCATTTAGACTTTTTATATTTGCTTTAGTTTCTGAAATACCTTTCAATTTAGCATTTGGTAATAAAATGTTTATACCAATTTCTAGATTAAATAATGTGTTTTTCACATTGTTTTTAGGAGTATGCGTAATGTATATAATTGAAGTTATTAATAGCAAAAAAATGAATAAAGTAGTTAATATATTTTGTATTATAGCTACTATAGTGTTATTTGGAATAATGGCTAAATTTATAAAATGTGATTTTACTTATTACGGAATACTTTGTATAGCTCTTTTTTATATATTTAGAGAAAAGAGATTGTTACAAATATTATCAGGAGCTATTGTATTTTTATATGAGGTACCTTCAAGTTTGGGAATAGTGTATCTCTCACTACTTGCAATCTATTTTTACAATGGAGAAAGGGGTTTGAAAATAAAATACTTTTTTTATCTTTTTTATCCAGCACACTTACTAATACTATACTTTGTAAGATTATATTTGACAACAAGGTAAATGAAGTTAATTTATAAGAATGTTTAATGAAAAACTAATATAAATTTAAAATAAAATATAAAAAATAATAGGGAAATGTCTTAAAATATAAATTTATTTTAGGCAATCCCTTTTGTATTTTAAAATAAAAACAAATAAAGAAATTTTAATCACTTTTTTAGTGTTATGGACTGGAAATATCATAATGATTATAAACAAGTATAAAAAGTAATGATAAGCAAAAATATAAAAATAATAGTGGTTTATTATTTTTAAAATGTTTAGTATAATTTAATTGTAGAAAAATAATACAGTTTTACAAATAAATACTAAAAAGAATTAATAAATAAAATGTAATAAAGAGGTGTTAACAATGGTAAAAAAGAAAAAATTTATAATTGTATGTATATTAGCTTGTTTGTTTTGTGTTGCTGGGGGGTATTCATATGTAAATATTAATCAAAAGAAGAATTTTAATATAAATGAAATAGGTTGGGATGCCAAAACAATAATGTGGACTGATGAGACTAAAAATAATATTTATGATATTAAATTTCAAGCATTTGATGGAACAGAGTTAAAGGAAATAAGTTCTTTAAAGGATTCTTATACAATGAAGATTGATTCTAATGTTGAACAAGGAGATTTAAGCATTAAAATTTATAATAATAGTGAAGTATTTTTTGAGGAAAATGGTACTGTTGATGAAACTATTTCAATTCCAAATAACAATGAAAAATTGAAAGTGGAAATTAATGGTGATGATGCTAAAGGTCATATTAAAATTAAGTTAACATAAAAGTGTAATGATATCCTATTTTTACTGAATGGTTACAAGGCTATATTTTGGTGTTAATGTTAGCTTTTATCAGATAAAATTTCATATTATCAAAGTCAATTCTAAAATTTATAATATTTATAATAATTTTAATATTTTAACAAATATTAAACCCTGTACATGTTTAAATTTAGCAGTTATAATTTGAAATGGAATAAATTTTAGGAGGATTTTAATATTATGAAAAAAATTTACAAAAGATGGTGGTTTTGGCTTGCTATAATCATTATAGTTATTGCGATTAAGGGAACATCTAGCTCGGATAATACTACTAAAAATGATGAATCTGCAACATCATCGTCTCAAAATAACAAAGAGAAAGAAGCGAAAACTAAGGTTACATATGAAAATTTCTTAAAAATAGGAATGGATCAAAGTTATGAAGATGCGTGTGAAGTATTAGGAGAGGGTACAGAGACAACTTCTTCTGATATTGGAGGGATTACTACTAAAATGTATACATGGACAGGTAGTGGAATATCAAATATGAATATAACAGTTCAAAATGGCGTTGTTACAGGAAAAGCTCAGGCAGGATTGAAAAAAAATGATGCAAACATAACATTAGAAAAATACAATGAAATTAATGAAGGAATGAGTCTAGAAGAAGTAAATTCAATTCTAGGAGAAGGAGAGTTAACTTCACAATCAAAGGTAATGGATATAGATAGTTGCATATATTCTTGGATAAATAAGGATGGAACAAATTGTAATGTAACATTCCAAAGTAACGTAGTTACTATGAAAGCTCAATTTAACTTAAAGTAATATAGTGAAAGTTTAATCTAAATTGAATATTAATGAAAAGCTTTTATACGTAAAACATATAGAAATTAAAGGATGCTATTTAGTATCCTTTAGTTATTTCATCATTTAAATGATAAAATTTAATTTTCGGTGGATGTTGTTATGAACAATTTTGAAAGATTAATTTTTGTTTCGTAGGGGGTATATTAATTTTAGCTTTAATAGGAAAAATAGAAGAAAAAGATATGGAGAAAAAAGAAGATTTAAAAATAAAAGCTGAAATTAAAAGAAATAATAAAAATTATATAATGAAATTTACTGATTCACTTAGATATATATCAGGGTTTAAAGATAAGGGAAAGTATGCTACAATCAATGATTTTAATGGATAATGAAATTCAATTTGTATTTTCAGAAATGACTAAAATCATTAAGGCAGATAATATAAAAAATATATATGTAAGTAATGAAGAAGATATTAGTGAAAAAATGTCTGAGAAAAAAGCTATAATATTTAATGAAGAAGAATCAGTAACGAAACATAGAAATAAAATGTTAAGAGAGTTCATCATGATTGAATGTATATATAATAACTATGAAACTACTGTTATAATAGAAGGTATTTATGTAGAAAGTAAAGTTTATTCATTAAGATTTGTATATATGTAATTTGAAGAAAATTATGTTTTGAATAATTTCATATTTTTCTTATATAGGTTGAAAATAAGAACATTAATAAATATTGACTATATTAATAAATTTTGATATATTAGGACACATAAAAATATATATGTCTTAAAAGTTTTATAGGGTTCCGCAATTTTAAATTAGAAATTGGTCTGGTCCAAGATAAAACGTACAGTTTAACTGTATTCACGGAAGGATAAAAGCCTGGGAGATATTTTGCGTATCGACCTTGGCTTTTTTTATTTGTCATTAAAAGGAGGGGAATAGGTTGAAATTTTAAAAGAAATAGATGAGAAATAAATTGCGTTTAACTACTTAATATTAGAAAGGAATGAAAATTATGCAATGGTTATTTTTAGTTTTAGCAGGTTTATTTGAAGTAGGATGGGCTTTAGGCTTGAAGTATTCAGAAGGGTTTACAAAATTTATGCCAAGTGCATTTACTGTATTGGGAATGATAGCAAGTTTTTATTTTTTATCATTATCATTAAAAAATCTTCCATTGGGTACTGCATATGCAATTTGGACAGGAATTGGTACCGTTGGTACTGTAATTTTAGGAATAGTACTATTTAAGGAACCAATAAGTATTACTAGACTAATTTGTATTGGATTTATAGTAGTTGGAATTGTGGGATTGAAGTTAGTATCATCTCATTAATTGAAGTCTTAACATATTTGAGATAGCCCATGATTAAATTTGAATATTTGAAATATTTACTCTTTAAACAATATTTAGTATAATTATAATAAATATGTTAAAAGTTCAAATCAGTATAGGAGGAATATAGATGAGTAATGCAATTGATAGTGAAATTGTAAATAGTGAAGATGACATACTTATTATGTTGGATAGCTTAATGGAAAAAAGAGAGAACAAATGGTGGAATGATTTTTATTCTAATAAGGATAAGCCTGTACCGTTTTTTGAAAATATTCCAGATGAAAATCTTATTTCGTATTTTGATTCAGGTATATTGAATAAAGGAAAGGCACTTGATATAGGTTGTGGAAATGGAAGAAATTCATTATATCTTGCACAAAATGGGTGGGATGTTATAGGAATAGATTTTTCCAATACTACTATTGAATGGGCTATTGAAACAGCTAAAGCAAGTTCTATAAATGTAGACTTTTTATGTCAATCCATATTTGAATTTGAGAATGAATTAGATAGCTTTGATTTTATATATGATAGTGGATGTTTTCATCATATAAAGCCACATAGAAGAAATCAATATTTAAATATTATATTAAAACATCTAAAAAAAGATGGATATTTTGCAATGACTTGTTTCAATTTGAAAGGTGGAGCAAATATTTCCGATTATGATGTATATAGAGATTATTCAATGCATGGAGGTCTTGGGTTTACTAAATATAAATTGAAAAAAATTTTGGAACCATATTTTGAAATAATTGAATTTAGGGAAATGAAAGAATCATATAATGATAATGTTTTTGGGAAGAGCTTTATATGGACAGTACTAATGAAGAAAAAATAAAGAGGTTTTTGAGAAACTTACTTTTTTTATTTTATAAAATAAATTAAAAATTATGATGTTTTTAATTGGTTATGCTATAGTGAAACAAGCTCCCATTTAAGTTTATTTTATACAAGATAGAATGTTCAATTCTAAGTGATTCAGAGTATATTTCACTATTTTAGGTATCCAAGTTTTAGAATGAGTAATTTTAAAAGTCAATTTGGAATTCTATAACAGGGGGTGAATAAGGTTGTGTTAAAACATAAGGGAACAGAAAAACTAGAAACTGAAAGACTTATTTTAAGAAAATTTAAAGAAGCGGATGCATTAGACATGTTTAATAATTGGACATCTGATTCGGAAGTAACTAAATATCTTTCATGGTCTGCACATAAAAGTGTTGAAATAAGTAAACAACTCATAGAAATGTGGATAAATAATTATAA
This sequence comes from Clostridium sp. CTA-19, assembly GCF_054767855.1. Lineage (NCBI taxonomy): Bacteria > Bacillati > Bacillota > Clostridia > Eubacteriales > Clostridiaceae > Clostridium > Clostridium sp. CTA-19. The sequence continues at coordinate 72,957 of NZ_BAAABH010000004.1, forward strand.
AAATATGGAACAATATCAATGGGCTATTGAGTTAAAAGAAACTGGACATGCAATTGGTAATATTAGCTTACTAGAGATTAATAATAATGATGAAAACTGTGAGGTAGGATATTGTATAGGTAAAGCATTTTGGAATAAAGGTATTATGACAGAAGCATTATTAAAAGTAATTGAATTTGGTTTTAATGAAATAGGTTTTCAACGTATAGGAGCACGTTTTGATGTAAATAACCTTGCATCAGGACGAGTAATGGAAAAATGTAATTTAATTTATGAGGGAACTTTAAGAAAGCTTATTAAGGATAATAGTTGTAACTTAGTTGATTGCAAGTATTATTCAATATTAAAAGATGAATATTATAAATAATACTAAAACTTAATAAAGTAGTCATATTTTATGAAATAAAGCTGCTCAAAAAATTAATGAGTAGCTTTATATATTATCTTTCTATAAAATCCATATTCTTTGTTTTACAACTAAGCGTAGAATTACGTAATGTAGTTTCAATAAAGCCGTTTACTAGGTAAAACATATAATTTAAGATACATAAGTTGCAAACTATTGTAAATGGCTGTAAAATATTGTTATACATCCCTAAACAGTTATTCTAAAATGTATGTCATCCATTTCATACTAAAAATAGATTTATAGAAAAAATTAATTTCTATTATAAAGTTGACTTTTGTATGGAAATAAAAGGGGGTAGAGATATGGAATATCATATTATTGAAAAACAAGAAATTGAGATTGTAGGAGCTATTAGAAATTTTGAAAAATGTACTACAAATGCTAAAATTAATAATTGGCAAGAAAAAAATATAGATATATGGTTATTTTGGGATGAATTTCTTAATAAGGGAATGGATAAGAAAATTGGGAATGAGTATAAGCTTTATCGTCCACCATTTTGGCGAATGTGTGCAAGGCAAACATTAGACAACGGAGAAAATGTTATATCTATTGGTGCAGAAGCTGATGGTAAGGAGTATAAAGATTTAGATACATTTAAAATTCCAGCAAGTACATGGGTTGTATTTGAGACTAAGGAATTTTTAAGTAAGGACAACAACACTATAGAAAGTTTAATGAAGGTGATTAATACAGAGTGGTTACCTACAAGTGGTTATGAAAAGTCAATGAATTATGAAATTCAAGTATATTGTCCAGAAGAAGAAAAATCAAATAAATGTGGTTTTGAAGTATGGATTCCTGTGAGAAAGAGGAAAATACTTAATTAAAAATAATTTGTTTAAACATAGAAAATGACATAAGTTTATAGCTTATGTCATTTTCTTTGAAGTTATATTTATTGAATTAAATAGATTTTATAATTAATTATTTTTATAATAAAAAATTATAGTAATATTTATAAATTTCCAGGACATAAACATACATGGCTATATGAAATATTTTGAATAGTTATTTTATAAAAATAGAATATAATAAATTTCATTTTAAAATCTAACTTTAATCTAACTTTAACTTATGTATAATAAAGCCATGATATAGAACATCAATAAAAAACAAGGAGGATTTTAATATGAAAATGAAAAAATTAGGTATTCAACTTTTAACAGTAGCTATGTTAGTAGGTACAACAACAAGTGTTTTTGCATCAAGCCAAGGTGGGGAAAATATTGTTGATAAAATTTCAGCAAAAATAGGTACTTATGTAGAAGGAAAGGCGCCTGAGATGCCAAAGGATGCGATACAATTAGAGAAAAGTGATATTAATAGTGATAATGAAGAAATTTCAAATGGTGAAGTTAAAACGTATAAGCAAGGAGAAATGCCTGAGAAGCCAGAAGGTGCCGTAGAAATGAATAAACAAATCATTGAAAATTAAATAGGAAATAAATAAGTATTATATATATGGTTAAAATATATCATAAAAAGCCACACAAATTTGTGTGGCTTTGAATATTTAGGAGGTGTTTTATGAAACTTTTGCTTGTTGAAGATGAAAAAATGTTATCGAAAGTTATGACGAAGGGGCTAAAAAAACATGGATATGCAGTTGATAATGCATATGATGGTGAAGAGGCACTACAGTTTTTAGAAATAAATGATTATGATTTGGTTATATTAGATTTAAATTTACCTAAAATAGATGGCATTGATGTATTAAAAGACATAAGGAAAACTGATAATGAATTAAAAGTAATTATCTTGTCTGCAAGGAGCGATGTTGAGGATAAAATTATAGGTTTAGATAGTGGTGCCAATGATTATCTTGCTAAGCCCTTTGAGTTTGCAGAATTAGAAGCGAGAATAAGAAATTTATTAAGACGTGCTTTTGTGCAACAAAATGTAAAACTTTCTTGTGGAGAAATAACAATTGATACTGCTAGCAAAATAGTAAAAGTTAAGGATATAATAGTAGAACTTACTAAAAAAGAATATTCCATTTTAGAGTATTTAATGTACAATAAAAATAAAGTTATAAGCGCAGAAAAGGTCATTGAACATGTTTGGGATAGTGACGTAGATTTGTTTTCAAACTCATTTAAGTTTCACATTCATTCTTTAAAGAAAAAACTATCAGTATCTGAAGGGGATGTAATTAGAAATATTAGAGGTCAGGGATATATTCTTACAGATGAGAAGGTGTGATTATATGAAAAGAATAATTACTTTAAAAACTAGAATTACTGTTTTGGTAAGTATTATTATAATACTGATTGCCATATCTCTAACTGGTATATCTATTAGTAGTGCAAATTATTATTTTTTGAAAAATAATATGGATAGGGAAATTATTGAAAATGAAAACAGCGATTATATAAATAGGGAAGAATTTATTGAATCGGTTAATAAGGAAAATAATATTGGAAATATAGATGTAAGGATTAAGGCTGTAGAGGCTCAAAAAAATTTTTCTATTCAAAGTATAATTGTAATGATAGGAATTATAATTGCTGGTATTTGTGGCACATATATTATGGTTGGTAAAGCATTAAAACCACTTTCACAACTTAGTGATACAGTTCATAATATTAATGATCAAAATCTAAATAAAAGGATTGATGTAAAAGATAGTAAGGATGAAATAAGTAGTCTTGCTAAATCTTTTAACTCAATGCTAGAAAGATTAGAAAAATCATTTGCAAATCAAAAAAGATTTTCAGCAAATGCTGCTCATGAATTAAAAACACCTCTTACTACAATTAAAGCATCACTAGAAGTTTTAAAAATTGATGATATGCCCAATATAGAAGATTATAAAGAAAATGCAGATATTGTTGAAAAAAGCACTAATAGACTTATTAAAATAGTAGATGATTTATTAAAGCTTACATCTTCTGAATTATTAGATTTTAATGATGAAATACATTTAAAAAACTTATTCAAAGAAATTTTAAGTGAATTATCATTTAGAATAGAGAGTAAAGGAATAAAAATAAATTTAGATATACAAGAGAATAATATACATGGAAATAAAACTTTATTATATAGAGCTTTTTTTAATATAATAGAAAATTCTATAAAATATGGAAAGAGCAATGGATATATTAATATTTCATCAATGCTAGATAAAGATAAAATTATTATAAATGTAAAAGATAACGGTATTGGAATTTCACAAGATGACAGGGAACATATTTTCGAACCATTTTTTCGCTCTGATAAGTCACATTCACAGCAAATTAGAGGTTCAGGATTAGGGCTATCAATTGTAAAAACTGTTATTGATAAACATGATGGTAAACTATCAGTTAATAGTGAAATTAACAAAGGAACAGAATTTAAAGTTATTTTTAATAAAAAAAGCATAATAAGCATGGAAGATTTTAAGTTAAAATAATAAAAATAGTGTAGAAGTTGTGTTTATTTTTTATAATGATGATGAAAAAAGAGGAATATATAAAATTTTATGGAATATAACTTAGTAAGTTTACAATATTACTAAAAGTTATAAGCTATATTGTAGAGGCAAAATAATATTTTAAATTATACATTGATGAATGGTGAGGATAAGATAATGAATAGTAAATTAGTATATGATAAAGTTGATAAGTTTAAATTTTCATATAGTAATTCAAAGGTAGTTTTGCCTGAAGATATAAGAAAAAGTATTGAAGAAAATTGGAACAATTTAATGGAAAGTGGTAAAGAATATACTAATGATGAGATTTTTACTGTAAGTGATATTATGTTTAATGATGATACTTTAGAATTTATAATGAAGAAAACTAATTTTGCTCATTATATGTACACCTTAAAGAATAATTGGGAAGGGGAATATATATGTAGATCTGTTGCTGCTAGTGCACTTATGGTTACTAGTGATGACTTTTATGTTTTATGTAAAATGGCTAATTACACTAGTTTAGGTGGTAAAGTTAAATTTATAGGTGGAGCAATAAGTGAAGATGATGTTTATAAAGACGAAATTATACCTAAAAAGTGTGTTGAAAGAGAAGTATTAGAAGAGGTTGGTTTAGATTTAAATGACAAAGAAAAAGTGAATAAAACAGAACATGTATACTTTATTACAAGAAAAAATTTATCTTTTATAAATACTTTCTTTAAAGTTTACTTAAATATGTCATCAAATGAATTATTATTATTATTTAAAGAATATGATGAGTATTTAAAGAAAAATAATTTAGAAAGAGAGTTACATTCAATTGTATTTGTAAAAAAAGATAAAGAAAGTGTATTAAAATTTCTAAAGGAAAATGATTGTGTTGAATATTTAGAAGACACCTTTAAAGCTGAATTAGGAATTGAAAAACCAAAACAGTTTTTTGATGAAATGGAAAAATAAATTTAATGAAATATAGCATAAAAAAATGTACTTTTTAGGATAGAAGTTAAAAATTCTATTCTAAGAAGTACATTTTATTTCTATATAGTAAATGAAGTTACTTATTCTAACTTAAAATACATTTTAATTGATTTTAAATTATTAAGATTGACCTTTACGCCACGTAATAACTTATAATTAAAGTATAATTTATTGTGAGGTATGTAAAAATGATTAAACTTGAATATTTAAAAGAAGAAGATTTAGAAAAAATTGTAGAGTGGAATAAGAATAAGTCATCAGATTATTTATTGCAATGGGCTGGACCTAGTTATACGTATCCTTTAACTATTAATCAAGTTAAAGATTACTATTTTAACGATGTTAAAAAGCATAATTCTAATATATTTCTTTATAAAATAATTATAGTTTCTACAAATGAAATTATAGGAACCATTGAACTTCGTGAAGTGGATAAAACTAATAAAATAGGTAGAGTATGTAGATTTTTAATTGGAGGAGAAAATATTAGGTATAAAGGGATTGGAACACAGGCATTAAAAGAATTATTAAGAATTGGATTTGAAAATTTTAATTTTGAAAAAATAACTCTTGGAGTTTTTGATTTTAATGAGAGTGCAATTAAATGTTATGAGAAGTCTGGGTTTTTAAAAGAAAAATTTATAAAAAATGCAAGAAAAACAGAAGGTGGATATTGGAATTTATATGAAATGACCATTTTAAAAAGTAAGTGGAGAATAATGAATAAGTAAGTTATTTTAAAAACTAAAAATGTAATCAAATGAATTTATTATAAAATTATTCAAAAATGAATTGCTGTATTTTTAGCATATATAGTATTAACTTTTACAAAATGTAATATATAGTGTATAATAATATAGTGATTTTAAAATAATAAAGAAAGGTTAAAGAGGTTATAACAGCTAATGATTTTAAAAAGTATATAGAGTTAATAGGAAAACTAAGTAATGTAGAAGTGCGAATATGGTACAATAGCAAAGATAGAAATATAATTAATAAGATAGATAAGTCACTATCAATAAAGAAACAAGCTCAACAAGCTCATTTTTTAAGGAATAAATATAGAATGCAAGCTAGAAAGTTAATGAAAGATAAAGAACTAGCAAACCATTTAAATTATAATAACACTAACAAGCCATTTGAATATTATGAAAGCAAATATATGAAAAAAGGATATGATGGTGATACACTTTATCAAAAAATAATAGATGCTTCTACCAGATCTAATAAACAAGTTAATAAGCAATTAGGATTAAGTTAATTGCCTTAGTTTTTGAAGCGCCCATTAAGGGGCCTTTTTTTTATTGTAAAAAATTCAATATAGAGAACTGAATTTGGAATTATTATTAATTAATTGTAAGATTAATTCTTATGAATATTAAAATACATTATTTAGTTAATATTACTTTTATTTTCTACGAAAACATTACAAAATGAAATGGAGAATAGAAATATATTTTTAAAAGGATAATTATAAATCAAGAATAATTAATATCAATATGTGATGAAATTTTTATAAGAACCGTATTGAAAGTTCTTATTATACATTTCATAGCAATTAAATTTGAGTTTTTATATGAAAAAATTGGGGTGGTTATAATAATGGTACAAAGCATTAAAAAATTAATAATTAGAGAAGCAAAAATAGGGGATGCTAATGAAATTATAAAATTAGTGAAAAAAGTAATGGGAGAAGTACAGTTTTTTACTAAAGAGTCAGAAGAATTTAATTTAACAGTTGAACAAGAAATAGAATATATTAAAAAAACATCATTATTTTTAATTGCGGAAATGGAAGGAAAAATAGTTGGATGTACTACATTACAAAAAGGGAATTCAATTAGGACAAGACATGTTTCAACATTTGGAATAACAATTTTAAAAGAATATAGTGGGTTAAAAATAGGAAGTGCTTTAATTAAGCGTGTAATAGAATGGGCAAAAGTAAATGAAATAGAAAAAATTGAATTAGAAGTTTTCAGTAAAAATGTTGTTGCAATTGGGCTTTATAAAAAATTTGGTTTTATAGTGGAGGGTGTCCGTAATAAAAATATAAAAATTAATGGAAATTATGAAGATACATTGCTTTTAGCTAAATTTTTATGAGAATTAGATTTAAATTAAATAGTATTATATATTAAATGAAAGATTTGGTATTGTAAAGGATGTATATAAAAACCATGTAAAGAGCTTTTGTATAGGAATTTATTGAAAACATATCAATATGGTATAATATGTTTAAAATATAAGTTATTATAAATAATATATAAATTTTATTATTAAAGAGGTGAAAAAATGATAGATGTTAAGGGGATTAAAAAAAACTTTGGCAGAGTTGAAGCATTAAGGGGGATAAGCTTTAATGTTCAAAAGGGTGAGATTGTAGGTTTGTTAGGTGAAAATGGAGCAGGAAAAACTACGACTTTAAGGATGATAGCTACAATGTTAAAACCTACAGAAGGAACTTGTCTTGTAAATGGTCATGATATATTTAAAGATGCTGACAAAGTAAGAGGTGAAATTGGAATTTTATTTGGCGGAGAGGTAGGACTTTATGATAGACTTACTGCTAGAGAAAACATAAGATATTTTGCACTACTTAATGGTATGAACAAACTAGAAGCGGATAAAAATATAGAGGAACTTGTAAGAATTCTTGATATGGAAGAATATATAGATAGGAAAGTAGGGAAATTTTCCAGAGGTATGAAACAAAAGGTTGCTATTGCAAGGTCTATTGTACATAATCCTTCAGTTATGCTATTTGATGAGCCTACTATTGGCCTAGATGTAATTTCAACACGAATAATTCAAAAGTTTATATTAAAATGCAAAAAAGAAAATAAAGCTATAATATTTTCAAGCCATAGTATGAATGAAGTTGAAAAGTTATGTGATAGAATAGTTATCATAAACAAGGGGGAAGTTGTTGAGAGTGGTACAATAAAAGGACTTAAAGAAAAATATAACAATGAAGATTTAGAAGAAGTGTTTGTAAGTCTAATTGGAGGTGACGGTATTGAGTTTTAAAACAGTTGGACTAATATTTAAAAAGGAATTATCAGATTTATTTAGAGATAAAAAAACAGTATTAGTAGGAATTTTAATTCCACTATTACTATTGCCTATAATGTTTTACTTTATGAGTGCAGGTATAGAAAAAACTGCAAAAAAGGAAAATTTTAATATAGCCATAGAAGACAAAGGTAAAAGCTCTTTAGATAAATTTTTGAAAGAAAAAGATGATCTTAATATAAAAACTATAGAATTTGATGAAGCAGAAGATAAGGTTAAGAATGGGGAGATTGCAGTAGTTATAACAATACCAGATAATTTTGAAGAAAATATAAAAAATGGAGTTCAAACAAATATTGATGTTATATATGATGATTCCAGTCAAACTTCTAGTATGGTATTTTCTAAGGTTAATCAATATATAGGTGAGTTTTCACAAAACGTGGTTAAAACAACACTTACCAATAGAGGTATTGATCCTAGTGTATTACTTCCTGTAAATATAAATAAAAAAACTATAGTTGAAGAAGATGATGGGGTAAGCAAGATGATTATGTCTATGATTATACCTTTATTTATAGTTTTATATTGTGTTACAGGACCACTGCCAGCTGCTACAGATTTAGGTGCTGGAGAAAAGGAAAGAGGCACTTTAGAGCCACTTTTGACAACAAAAGCAAGCAGATTATCTATACTTTATGGAAAAGTTTTTGCTATAACTATACTTGGAATTATTACTGCTATTGCAGCAATTGCTGGACTTGTAATTTCGTTTAAAATAAGCCCTGGTGTTTTTGGTGGAGGAGTAGAAAATTTTGATATAGGAATATCTCCGTTAGCAATACTTATAATATTCATATTTACAGTACTAACATCTATGGCCTTTGGAGCATTAGAGTTAGCTATAAGTATATATGCTAGGTCTTTTAAAGAGGCTCAAACTTATACTACACCATTAACTATTTTAGCTTTTGTACCAACTTTTTTAATGTATACAGTTGATGGGAAAAATATAGATAATATATACTTTCACATACCAATAGCAAATGTTATGTCTATATTAAAAGAGGTAACATTAGGAGTTATAAATATTCAACATATTCTTGTTGTTTTAGGGTGGATGATTGCGTATATAGTAATATCAGTAGCTATAGCTAGATATATGTTTAATAAGGAAAATGTAATTTTTAGAACTTAAAATTAAAATTAAGAGAGCTTAAAAAATAAGCTCTCTTAATTTTGCTTTTTATTTATAGAAGTTGTTCAAATTTATATTGTTATCAATAGAGTTTTCACGTATTTAGGAGAGAAAAATAGATTTTAGATAATAAATGTTAAATTTTATTAAAAAACTTTTGAAAAATAAGTTGACAATGATAATGAATTTCATTATCATATATTTATCGATAATAATTATTAATAAAATTTAATAGTTATAACTTAAAAATTATAGAAAGGGGGAGTTACAATAAATCATTAATAGATTTTTGTAACACAAATTAAAGCAATATTTTAAGCTTTATTAAATTCAAAGTATGAAAGATAAATATTTAGTAGTTATATTAGTACTATTGTCAATGGTATCTTTATTTGTCGGAGTTCATGAATTAAATATTTCAAACTTGTTAAATGGAGATACTATGCAATTAGAAATAATATACTTATCAAGAATACCACGGTTAATAAGTATCATACTTTCAGCAGTAGGTATGAGTATAAGTGGAGTTATTATGCAACAAATAAGTAATAATAAGTTTGTATCACCTACTACAGCAGCAACAGTAGATTCTGCAAAGTTAGGAGTTTTAATAGCAGTTATGTTTTTCTCGACTACTACACTGACAGAGAAAATGATTATGGCATTTATATTTTCTATAATTGGAACTTTTATATTTATGAAAGTTTTAAGAAAAATAAAATATAAAAACGCAGTATTTATACCATTGGTAGGAATAATGATAGGAAATGTAATTAGTTCGATTACTGATTTTATAGCTTATAAATATAATTTAGTTCAAAATGTAAATTCTTTTATGCAGGGGAATTTTTCTATGATTATTAAAGGGAATTATGAGCTATTATTTTTAACTGTTCCTTTATTAACTGTAGCATATATATATGCATATAAATTTACGGTTATAGGAATGGGTGAGGATATATCTAAAAATTTAGGTTTAAATTTCAATAGAGTAGTTACTATAGGTATGGTTATAGTTGCATTAATATCATCATTAGTTGTAATAACTATTGGGAATATACCCTTTTTAGGTTTAGTGGTTCCTAATATAGTTTCTCTATATAAAGGGGACAATCTATCTGAAAATATTAGTACTACAGCATTAGTTGGAGCTATTTTTGTATTATGTTGCGATGTAGTTGGGAGATTGATAATATTTCCATATGAAATACCAATAAGTGTTACTGTAGGTTCGGTAGGATCCATAATATTTTTTTGGTTAATTTTTAGGAGAAATAATAATGAAAAGTAGAAATATAAATGTAAAAAGTAAAATTTATTTACTAGCTATTATAAATTTAATATTAATTATGCTATTTATATTTTTAGGATTAAATGAAAGTAATTTTAATTACAATATTTCAAAGAGAATACCTAAAATTATAGCAATAATAATTTCTGGTTCGTCTATAGCTTTTTCATCATTAGTATTTCAAACAATGACTAATAATAGAATTCTAACTCCTAGTATTTTAGGACTTGATTCATTATACATATTTTTTCAGACAGTTATTGTACTTATGTTTGGGTCTTCTTCCATATTTATGTTGAATAAAAATATAAATTTTATATTTTCTACTATGCTTATGATAATTGGAACATTAACTTTATACAAATTAGTAATACTTAGAAAAAGAAATATATTCTTTTTATTATTAGTAGGAACGGTTATGGGCACGTTATTAAAAACATCAGCAACTTTTATGCAAGTTATAATAGATCCCAATGAATTTGAGGCTTTACAGACAGTATTATATGCGAGTTTTAACAATGTAAATATTAATATATTATTTTTTAGTCTGATAATTACGGTAGTTATTGCTGGAGTTGTGTATGATGATATTAAAAAATTTGATGTGATGTTACTAGGAAGAGAGAATGCAATAAATTTAGGCATTAATTATGATAAATTATCTTATAAAATAATTATTATAGTTTCAATATTAATATCTGTATCAACAGCTTTAGTAGGACCGTTAACATTTTTAGGTATATTGATTGTGAACTTGTCGTATCAATGGCTTAAAACATATAAACACAATCTACTTATAATAGGATCAATTTTAATAAGTATCTTAGCATTAGTAGGTGGACAATTTATTGTTGAAAGAATTTTAAATTATAGTAGTACAGTTAGCATAATAATAAATTTTATAGGAGGAGTGTATTTTATATATTTATTATTAAAGGAGAGCAATATATGATAGAGGTAAAAGGCATATGTAAAAGTTATGGTAATAAAAAAATTGTGGACGATGTATCTTTTAATATAGAAAAAGGAAAAATAACATCTTTTATTGGTCCTAATGGAGCAGGAAAAAGTACTGTTTTATCCATGTTAAGTAGAATAACTAGTATAGATTCAGGAGAAGTTTATATTGATGGTAAAGAAATCTCTAAGTGGGATACTGTTGAATTATCTAAAAAAATATCAATATTAAAACAAAGTAACAATATTAATGTGAGGCTTACAATAAAAGAATTAGTATCATTTGGAAGATTTCCATATTCAAAAGGAAAACTTACAAATGAAGATAAAAAATTTATAAATAAAGCCATAAAATATATGGAACTTTCGGATATAGAAAATAAGTATTTAGATGAATTAAGTGGAGGTCAGAGACAAAGGGCATATATAGCTATGATTATAGCTCAAAATACAGAGTATATACTTTTGGATGAACCATTAAATAATCTAGATATGAAACATTCAGTTCAAATGATGAAGGTTTTAAAAAGATTAACAGAAGATTTGAAAAAAACAGTGATTATAGTTATACATGATATTAACTTTGCGTCTTGTTATTCAGATAATATAATAGTGTTAAATAATGGAAAGTTAGTAAAGGACGGTTTGAAGGAGGAGGTTATAAATAAGCAGTTATTAGAAGATATTTATAAGATAGATTTCAATATAAAAGATATAGATGGAAATAAAATATGCGTTTATTTTTAAAAAAAGATTGATAATGAAATTCAAAATCAAGGAGGAAAAGATGAATAAAAAGGTTTTAATAAGTATTTTGATAATAATTTTATTTTTAATAGGGGGATACAGTTTTTTGAAATTTTCCACTAAAGATAAAGGTGAAAATTTAGCTGGAGATATGCTAATAGAGCATAGATATGGGCAAACGCAGGTTAAAAGTAATCCAGAAAAAATTGTAGTTTTAGACTATGGTTCTTTAGATATATTAGATAAAATGAAAATAGAACCAATTGCATTACCTAAATCTAATTTACCAGAATATCTATCAAAGTATAATGATGAAAAATATTCTGATTTAGGAGCTTTATTAGAGTTTGATATGGAAAAGATAAACGAACTAAAACCAGATTTAATAATAATAGAAGGAAGACAAGGCAAATATTATGAAGAACTTTCTAAGATTGCACCAACTATTGGTCTTGGAACAGTTAATAATGATCATTTTAAATCTTTAGAAGATAATATATCTATATTGTCAAAAATATTTGGAAAAGATGAGTTTGGAAAAAAAGAAATTGAAAAGATTAATAAAGAGTTAGATGAAATAAATAATAAGACTACAGCTTCAGAAAATAATGCTTTAATATTTATGGTAAATAAAGGCTCTATCAGTGTATTTGGAGAAGGTTCTAGATTTGGTATGATATATGATAAATTCGGATTTAAGTGTGCAGATGAAAACTTAAGTGGTGAAAATAATCATGGTGAAAATGTTTCTTATGAATATATATTATCTAAAAATCCAGGATATATATTTGTAATAGATAAAAGTGTAATTGTTGGAGGAGAACAAAAATCAGCTAAAGAAATAATAGAAACAGATATAGTTAAAAATACAGATGCATATAAAAATGGAAAGATAATATATCTTGATCCTAAAGCATGGTATTTAGGTGGAAGTGGAATTAGCTCTACAGAGATAATGATATCTGAAATAAAAAAATCTTTATAGTTAAGAGGTTATTGCCAAATGGCAATAATCTTTTTAAATTCATTTATAAGTTTATAAAAATTTGATGAAAATATTTAGAATATATGTATCGTATAGAAAAATATTGAAATTAATATATTAAAAGTATGTTAGCAATTGCAGCATTACATATATTAACATAAAAATAGTTCAGCATATAACGAAAGTTAATAAATTTTAAAAAAAATTTAAACTATGATAAAATCCTCAATAGCATGAAAAGAAAAGAGGTTGAATATGAATAAAAAATTGATTTTATCAAAAAGTATTTTATTTATTATAATAGTGGCATTTATAGGTTTATTTAAAAGTATATTTGGACAAGAAAATACTCTTGTAGGTGTTACAGTAATAACTTTAGCGTTAATGATAATAAAAAAGAAGCCTAGTGAAAAATTTATTGTAAGTTTTTTAAAAATATTATTTATGAATGTATTTTTAGGATTATGTTCATTTTTAGCATATAAGTCATTAATATTAGGTTTGATTTTAAATACTACAGTTATGTTTATTGTTGCATATGTTTGCTCATATAATTTAAATGAGGGATTATATATACCTTTTGGACTTCAATATATGTTTATGTTAAATACTCCTGTTGATGATAAAAAGTTTGTTATAAGGTTAGTTGCATTAGTTTTTGGTGCTTTATTTTCAGTAACATTACAATATACAATGAATAGAAATAAAAATGGAAGTGTAAATAAATTTAAATTAAAGGATGAAATTTTTAAATATAATAAAAATTTCACAAAGAAAAGTTTAATGTTTTCATATGGAGTTAGAATGGCATTAGTTATGGGAATTTCTACATTTATTATGGAGAAAATTGATTTACCAGAAGTAAGATGGATAATGTATACTGTATTTTCTCTTACAAAGCCATATAAAGATAATTGTAATGAAAGAATATCTAAAAGAATAGAGGGAACATTAATTGGCAGTATAATATTTATAGTTTTATTTACAATTATAGAATCGTCAGTATTAAGAACTGTATTATTAATGGTTGTAGGATATGCCAACACTTATATAACTGAGTATAGAAAAATGATAATTTGTGTTACCATATCAGCATTAGGAACAGTTGCTATAGGGCAAGAACTTTTTTTAATAACTTTAGAAAGAATTCTATTTATAATCATAGGCACTATTATATCAAAAGTAATTAACAATTATGTATTGCCGTTTAATATAGGGAAACAAGCTCAAATTTAAATTTATTTAATAACTTTAAAATATTTTTATACAAAATATAGTGTTGAGTTCCAAGTGATTCAGAGCATGTCTCACTATTTGGGGTATCCAAGTTTTGGAATGAATAATTTTAAAAATCAACTTGGAACCATATATAATTAATGATGAAAAGTGTAATTTGGAATTGAAATGTTAATATACAATAAAAAGCGTGCAATTGCACGCTTTTTTTATGCTGTTTTTGTAGAAGAATTTAAATGATTTTTTAAATCATTTATTAAAGAGTTTAATATTTCTAAATGAACATGTTCCATAACATTTATCTTGTACCATTTATTGGTATCGTTATGAATTTCTGGAGTTAAGAAATACTTCTCTACAATTTCATCATTCACATATTTAGATTCTATAGTGATAAGATTCATCATTTCTTCTTTATAATAAGTAATATTTAAGTTTTCTAATTCATTACAGAACCAGTTTGTTCTATTTCTTAATTTATCTATTTTTTCAAGCCATCCAAATGGACCATAAGTGGCAAGAATCATCCATACAGCAACGGCATTAGCACCAGAACGACTTCCACTTATTGTTACATCTAAGTTTTCTATATAGGTAGCTTCTTTTGTAAGTGTATTATGTATTAAATTCTTTCTACATAAGAAAATACCAGTACCATAAGGTGCTTGAAGCATTTTATGAGCGTCTAGTGTAATAGAATCTACATTTTTGTTAGAAAAATCTGTAGTACAATTTTTATTTCCGATAGGATATATAAATCCTCCAAAGGCGCCATCTACATGGATTTTGTAATCTAGTTCATATTTATCAAAAGTATTTGCATATAAATCAGGATCATCTACGGAACCAAACATAGTAGTACCCATGTTAGAGATTACTATAAAATATTTTTTACCGTTTTCTTTTGCCTCTTTTACTATACTATCTAAAACTTCTTCTTGGATTTTACGAGTGTAAAATTCAACAGGAACTTTTATAATATCTATATTTAATAAATCAGAACCTTTGTATGCAGAATAATGTGTATCTGCAGATGTTATTATAGCCATTTCCTCATGCTTAGCATTTTTCTCATTTTTAAAATAGTTTCTATAAACCCACATAGCTTGAATATTTGCTTCTGTTCCGCCTTGAGCAATATAACCGTCAAATTCTTCATCTTCTCCATTAAGTATGTCTTTTGATAGAAGTTGAATGAGTTCTCTTTCAATATCAAAAGTACCTCCAAATAATATATCTGCTTTGTCGTATGTATGGCAGCCTATATGATTAGGATTTTGTATAAAAGTTCTAAGATATGGTGATTTTTTAACAAAATCAAATCCATCATAAAACATTGCATTATCTAATTTTGTTCCAGGAATACCTATAGTGTTAGTATTGTCATAGTTTAAAGTTCTACTTAATGCTTCTGAAACTTTTTGGTTTAATTCTTCCTCAGTGTACTTTTTCCAATATTTCATTCTTTCATCCCCTCTAATATTCTTAACTTAAAATTAAATCCAATTTACTTTTACTTTATTTTAAAGAAAATTAATTGTAGGGTTACAAGTTAACTTTTAAAATTTAATGTTTTATTATAAAAATTATTTATATTGATTATTAATTTTATTCAAAATATTTTAATTATATAAAAGCTAATGGATTTTTATTAAATTAGTGTACGAAAAATATGAAAACACTAACTTAGTAAAAATCACTAGTAAAACCTTTACAAAAACTTTGCAAAAAAATAAATTTCTATTATAGAAATAATAAAAATTGTTTAAAGAAAATTAACATATAATTTATATGCAATTCATTATAACATAATAATACGTAAAATGTCTAACTTAATAAAAAGTTTTAAGTTGACTCTAAAAAGTATATTCTTATAAAATATAAAAGAAAAAACTATGAGTTTTAGCTACACATAGTTTTTTCTTTCATTATATAATATATAGTTTAATAATTATAGTATTCTCCATAATTACTCAATAAAGGTATAAATGCAAAAATTACTATTAATAGATATAAAACTATAACAATCATAGTTAATATAAATGAAAATAATCCAGCTCTAGACCATGTATTTTGAATTTTCATAAATTCATCAACACTTTCAAAATTACCTTTTTTCCATGCCCAAGAATTACCTTTTGCACCACATACGAAAATCCATATTATATTAAAAAGAGGAATTAGACATAAAAGTGGTAGATAGGAACGATTTCCTATTCCCCATAAAATATTATACATGAAAGCTCCCCAATTCCATTTTTTAACTTCACTAGGGACAAAGTTTTTATCATTTTCCATAATAAGTCCTCCTAAAACAAAATTATACATTTTTTTCAAAAAATAAATAAATCCATAGATATACTAGCATATTTTTTAAAAAAATTCAAATTTTTTTAAAAAAATAACATAAATTACAAGTAATATATTGAAAAAATATAACTAAAATGGTAGAATTAAATAAAAAAATTTAATTTTAATTGAAGGAGGAATTAAAAAAATGGAAGGAAATTCTTTTCAAGTTAGTCAAAATAAGTTTATAGGAAAAACATTACTTTACATGACTATGGGATTAATATTAACTTTTATAGTTTCATATGCATTATGTATTAATGAAGATTTTATAATATTTTTATATTATAATCAGTATTCGTTCTTTGTAGCTATTATTGTAGAAATAGGGTTAGTCAGTTTAATAACTAGAAAAATGGAAAGCATGTCTGTTAAAACTGGGTTTATATTATTTTTGTTGTACTCAGTAATTAGTGGGGTAACTTTCTCAGCCATATTATTAGCATATTCTTTAGAATCAATTATTTTTATATTTTTTATAGCAGCTTTAATGTTTCTTTGCTCAGGAATGATAGGGATGACAACTAAAAGAGATTTATCAACTTTAGGAAGATTTGCTATTATGTCTCTTGTAGGAATAATTATTGTAAGTATAATAAATATGCTTTTAGGATCTAATGATGGACTTTTTAATTTTATAAATTATGTAGGAATGATTATATTCTGTGCTTTAACAGCTTATGATATGCAAAAAATAAAGATTATACATAAGTATTCATATGAACTTTCACCAGTTGAGGTTAATAAATTTGCTATATTAGCAGCATTAAATCTTTATTTAGACTTAATAAATATATTTATATATTTATTAAGATTATTAGGTAGAAAAAGATAGATGAATAGTAAAAAGTATTTAAAAATAAATTTTAAATTTATTTTTAAATACTTTTTTTATTTTTAATATTATTTGTTTTATGTGAGCACTATTTAAACTATTATAAATACAAGGTTATGAGGAGTTTAAATATAAAAAAAATCTAAAAATATAAAAAAAACCAATAAAAGTGTATCACAAATGAATAAAATGCTACAATAATGAAATTTTTATGATGGCTATGTTTCATGTAAAAAAAACAATTAAGTTATAAAAGGAATAAAAACACTAAAAAACACTATAAAGTATGTTAAATAGCAAATTTAAATGATGAAAATAAAGAAAAAATACTTTAAATTAACTAATCAATAAAAAATATTGAAATTAATTTAAAAATATATTGCAATTTTGATAAAAAAGATGTACTATGTTAATAGCTGATACAAAAGCTGATACAGAATAAGTTTTCTTTTTAAATTTGGCGTTAAAATACAATTAATTATGAGATTGATTTTTACGCTAAAATATAATATATAATTTAGAAATGAAAAAATAAATCAAAAATTGTTAGGAGATGGTTCAGGTGGGGAATATACTTTAGTAAAAAAAGATAAACATGAATTTGTGAAAGAGGATAAAAACTTAATAATTCCAAAAAATTATAATTCAGAAATAAGTATTATAGAAACTGAAAGAGCTATAAAATTTATTAAAGATTATTTTGAGAAAAGTTTAGCAGAAAACTTAAATCTTACAAGAATATCAGCTCCGTTATTTGTTATGGAAAATACTGGAGTGAATGACAGTTTAAATGGAGTGGAAAGACCAGTTTCCTTTGATGCTTTAGACATAAAAGAAGATAATTTGGAAATTGTACAATCTCTTGCTAAATGGAAGAGAATAGCCTTAAGTAATTATGGATTTGAGGTTGATGAAGGTATTTATACAGATATGAATGCTATTAGAAGAGATGAAATTTTAGATAATACTCACTCCATATATGTAGATCAATGGGATTGGGAAAAAATAGTAAGTAAAGAACAACGTAGTGAAGTTTATTTAAAAAATGTAGTAAATAAAATATATACAACTTTTAAAGAAACTGAACGAATTGTATGTGAAAGATACTCACATATAAAGCCTATGTTGCCGGAAAACATATATTTTATCACATCTCAGCAGTTAGAGGATATGTATCCAGATGTTGATTCGGATACAAGGGAAAAACTGATAACAAAAGAAAAAGGCGCAGTTTTTATAAGTAAAATAGGAAAAGTTTTAAACTCTGGAGAAAGGCATGGAACAAGATCTCCTGATTATGATGATTGGGAACTAAATGGAGATATAATATTTTGGTACCCTATTCTAGATAAGCCATTAGAACTTTCATCTATGGGAATAAGAGTAGATGAAAATTCTCTTTTAAAACAATTAAAAATAAATGGCTGTGAAGATAGAAAAGAATTAGAATATCATAAGATGCTATTAAACAAAAAGCTTCCATATACTATTGGTGGTGGAATAGGACAATCTAGGATCTGTATGTATTTTTTAAGAAAAGCACATATAGGAGAAGTTCAAGCTAGTATATGGAATAAAGAAATGATAAAGAAATGTAAAGAAAACAATATAGAATTGTTATAAGAAAATTATATAGGGTCTAATAGTAAATTATTCAAATTCATATTAAATAATTTACCGTTGGACTCTATATTAACAAAAAATAGATTGAATGTTAAATTATTTATGATTATAATTTGAAAATTACAAAGATAACTATTATATAGTTTAAATTTTAAAAATATTTGGATAATTAAAATCGTATAATTATATTATATAGATAAAACGATATACATATTATGTTAGAACTAGTGAAAGGGTGGATTTAAATGAGTTTTAAAAAAATTCTTGTTGCAAATAGAGGGGAAATAGCTATAAGAGTGTTTAGGGCTTGTCATGAACTTGGAATAAGAACAGTAGCTATATACTCAGAAGAAGATAAAGGTGCTTTATTTAGAACAAAAGCAGATGAAGCTTATCAAATAGGACGTGGAAAAGGACCGGTAGAAGCATATCTTTCTATTGATGAAATAATAGAATTAGCAAAGAAAAAGCAAGTTGATGCAATTCATCCAGGTTATGGTTTTTTATCTGAAAACATGGAATTTGCTAAAAAATGTGAAGAAAATGATATAGAATTTATAGGGCCAACATCTGAAATGATGGACAAATTAGGAGAAAAAATAAAGTGTAAAATAGTTGCAGAATCTGTTGGGGTTCCTATTATACCTGGAACAAATGAGCCAATAAAATCAGCAGAAAAAGCAAAAGAACTTGCTAGTTTATGTGGTTATCCTATAATGTTAAAGGCTGCTGCTGGTGGTGGCGGAAGAGGTATGAGGATTGTTCGTAGCGAGGAAGAACTTGTAGATTCATATATAAGTGCTAGAAACGAAGCAAAAAAAGCTTTTGGAATAGATGATATTTTTATAGAAAAATATATAGAAAACCCTAAACATATAGAAGTTCAATTGCTTGGAGATAAATATGGTAATATAGTTCATCTTTATGAAAGAGATTGCTCTATACAAAGAAGACATCAAAAGCTTGTAGAATATACACCTGCTTTTTCATTACCTGAAAGTTTAAGAGAGAGTATATGTAATGATGCAATAAAAATAGCTAAAGCTGTTAACTATAGAAGTGCAGGAACAGCAGAGTTTTTAGTAGATAGTCACGGAAACTATTATTTTATTGAAATGAATCCAAGAATACAAGTAGAGCATACAGTTACAGAAATGCTTACATCTATAGATATAGTGCAATGTCAAATTTTAATAGCACAAGGATTTAGTTTAGGTTCTAAAGAAATTGGAATAGGAAGCCAAAAGGACGTACATTGTATGGGATACTCTATACAATGTAGGATAACTACTGAAGACCCTATGAATAATTTCTTCCCAGATACAGGAAAGATAGATATGTATAGAACTAGTTCAGGGTTTGGCGTAAGACTTGATGGTGGAAATGGATTTACTGGTGCAATTATAAGTCCATATTACGATAGCTTATTAGTGAAAGTAATAACCCATGGAAGAACTTTTAAAGAAACAATAAATAAAGCAAAACGTTCAGTTAGAGAGACTAAAATAGATGGAGTTAAAACTAATTCAGATTTTCTAATAAATGTTTTGAGTTGTGAAGAATTTGAAAAAGGTATTTGCACAACAAACTTTATTGAAAACCATCCAGAATTATTAAATGTAATACCTAAAGAAGATAAAGAACTTAAATTACTTAATTTTTTAGGAGAAAAAGTAGTTAATGAAGGTAAGCATAGTCATAAAGATTTTGATATACCTCAAATACCTAAATTTTCTAAAGTTCAGTCTTTAAATGGAACTAAACAAATTTTAGATAGAAAAGGACCGTTAGGCCTTACTCAGTGGATTAAAAATGAAAAGAAATTGCTTTTAACTGATACAACAATGAGGGATGCTCATCAATCACTTATGGCAACAAGACTTAGAACAAAAGATATGGCTATGATAGCAGAACCTATGGCTCATCTTGCAAAAGATTTATTTTCCATTGAAATGTGGGGTGGAGCAACTTTTGATGTTGCATATAGATTCTTAAAAGAAGATCCATGGGAAAGATTAGAAATATTAAGAAAAAAAATTCCAAACGTATTATTTCAAATGCTAATTAGAGGTGCTAATGGAGTTGGATATAAAAATTATCCAGATAATGTTATAAGAGAATTTATAAAGGAATCTGCAGATAAAGGTATTGATGTATTTAGAATATTTGACTCACTGAACTGGTTAAAAGGTATGGAGATAGCAACAGATGAAGTTTTAAAAACAGGAAAAGTTGCTGAAGTATGTATGTGCTATACAGGAGATATTTTAGATGGTAGTAGAAAAAAATATGATTTAAATTATTATATTAAAATGGCTAAAGAAATAGAATCTATGGGAGCTCATATATTAGGTATAAAGGACATGTCTGCACTTTTAAAACCATATGCTGCATATGAACTTATATCTGCATTAAAAGAAGAAATAAGCATACCAATACATTTACATACTCATGATACCAGTGGAAATGGAGTTGCCACTGTACTTATGGCAGCACAAGCTGGAGTAGATATTGTTGATACTGCCTTTAATAGTATGTCAGGACTTACAAGTCAACCTGCTTTAAATTCTGTTGTAGCAGCTCTTGAAAATACAAAACGTGATACTAAGTTAGACTGTGACAGTTTACAGCAAATATCTGATTATTGGGAAAGTGTAAGACCTATTTATGAAGATTTTGAGTCTGAGTTAAAGGCTACAAGTGCTGAAATATATAAATATGAAATTCCAGGTGGACAATATTCTAATTTAAAACAACAAGTTAAGAGTTTTGGTCTTGGTCATAAGTTCCAAGAGATAAAAGATATGTATAAAGAAGTGAACGGTATGGTTGGAGACATTGTTAAAGTTACTCCATCATCTAAAATGATAGGTGATATGGCTATATTTATGGTGAAAAATAATATTGACTCTAATAACATATTAGAAAAAGGTGAAATATTATCATTCCCAGACTCAGCTGTAGATTATTTTAAAGGTATGATGGGCCAACCTAATGGGGGATTCCCAAAAGGTTTACAGAAGATTGTTTTAAAAGACGAAGATTCTATAGAGTGTAGACCTGGAGAACTCTTAAAGGATGAAGACTTTGAAAAAATAGAAAAAATATTAAGAGAAGAATTAGAAATAATTCCAGAAAAAAAAGACATTATAGCTTATGCTTTATATCCAAAGGTATTCAAAGAATATGTAGAGTATAAGAAGACAAAAGGTGATTTTTCGAACATGCCAAGTGTACCATTTTTCCATGGAATAGTGGAAGGTGAAACTGTAGAGATTGAAGTTGAAGAAGGTAAGGTATTTTTAGTAAAACTAATAAAAGTTCTAAATCCAGATTCAAAAGGTATGAGAAAAGTAATATTTGAAGTAAATGGATTTAGAAGAGAAATAGATGTAAAAGATAGGGCTATTGAAGAAAATAAAAATGAAAAATCAATTATATTTGCTAGTAAAGACGATCATACAGAGATAGGTGCTAGCATACCGGGAAAAGTTGTTAAGGTATTAATTAAAAAAGGGGACAAAATAGAAAAAAATCAAAAGCTTATGATTTTAGAGGCTATGAAAATGGAAACTAATATAGTATCTAAAATATCTGGGGAAATAGAGGAAGTATTGGTTAGTGAAGGTAGCCAAGTTGAAAGTGGTCAACTTATAATTAAGTTAAAATCACTTTAATAAAAATCATTTTAATAAAAGTACTATAATGAAAATAAGAACTTAGTTTAACTAGGTTCTTATTTTTATTTTTAGAACTAAACTTTGATGCTTAAAAATATAAAAATTAAAAATAACAATTTTATATATTAATAAAATGTGTAACAAAAGTTACCGAAATACATTTAAAAAAATAGTATACTTTCAATTGTAGAAAACAGGTATCAAAAGAATGATATATAGGGATGCAAGTTGAAAGTTTAATTTATGCATGAAGGTTTTGTTGCAAATAGAGAAAAGGGAATAATAATTAACATAAATACTACTAATATACATTTTATTTAAATTGGAAAATTATTATTTTATAAAGGTATAAGTTAAAATTAAAATTTAAAACCTTATGATACATAGAAATAGTACGAAAAAATTAAGGAGGAATTTATAATGGGAATGTTTTGTTATCAATGCCAAGAAGCAGCAGGATGTAAGGGATGTACAGTAAAAGGTGTTTGTGGAAAAACTGAAGATGTAGCAAAAACTCAAGACTTATTGGTATATGTTACTAAAGGTCTTGCAATTATAAGTAATGAAGGTAGAAAAGTTGGTGTGATAGATAAAGAAGTAGATAAATGTATAACAGAAAATCTATTTTCAACAATTACAAATGCAAATTTTGATAGAGAAGATCTTTTAGGAAGAATTAAAGAGACTTTAAAATTAAGAGAAAGCTTAAAAGTTAAAGTTTTAAAAGCTGGTGGCGTTATAGGAGAGACAAAGGTAACTGGTGGTTTTCTAAAAAAAATATTAGGTATGAATACTGAAGAAATAATTATTCCAGATGCTGCCCAATGGAAGGGTAATAATGAATTAGCTTTTGTGCAAAAATCGGAAACAGTTGGAGTATTAGCAACTGAAAATGAGGATATAAGAAGTTTGAGAGAACTTATAATTTATGGACTAAAGGGATTATCAGCATATATGAAACACGCTATGAATTTAGAATACGATAGTGATGAAATTCATGGATTTATGGCAAAAGCATTAGCCGCAACTTTAGATGATACTTTAACGGTAGATGATTTAGTAGGGTTAGCCCTTGAAGCAGGAAAATATGGTGTGGATGGAATGGCATTACTTGATGATGCTAATACTAAAACTTATGGTCATCCAGAGATTACAACAGTAGATATAGGGGTAAGAAATAATCCGGGAATATTAATATCAGGACATGATTTGAAAGATTTAGAGATGTTACTTCAGCAAACAGAAGGAACAGGAGTAGATGTTTATACACATGGTGAAATGTTAGCAGGACAATACTATCCTAAGTTCAAAAAGTATAAACATTTTGCAGGTAACTATGGAAATGCTTGGTGGAAACAAAAAGAAGAATTTGAAAAGTTTAATGGAGTAATACTTATGACAACGAATTGTGTTGTAATTCCATCCAATTCTTATAAAAATAGATTATTTACAACAGGATCAACAGGTGTTCCAGGATGTAAGCATATAGAAACTGATAAATTTGGTAAAAAAGATTTTTCTCAATTAATACAGATGGCTAAAAAATGCAAAGCACCTACAGAAATAGAAAAGGGACAGATTGTTGGAGGTTTTGCTCATAATCAAGTTATTGCATTAGCAGATAAAGTTGTTGAAGCTATAAAAGAGGGAGCTATAAAGAGATTCTTTGTTATGGCTGGATGTGATGGAAGAGCTAAATCAAGAAATTACTATACGGAGTTTGCAGAAAAGTTACCCAAAGATACAATAATTTTAACAGCAGGCTGTGCAAAATATAAGTATAATAAATTAAATTTAGGAGATATTAACGGAATTCCTAGAGTGCTAGATGCAGGGCAATGTAATGATTCATATTCATTAGTTGTAATAGCTTTAAAACTTGCAGAAGTATTTGGTGTTGAAAGTGTAAATGATTTGCCAATAAGCTATAATATAGCATGGTATGAGCAAAAGGCAGTTATAGTATTATTATCATTATTGCATTTAGGAGTCAAAAATATACATTTGGGACCAACATTACCAGCGTTCTTATCACCAAATGTAACAAAAGTATTAGTTGATAACTTTGGAATTGGTGGAATAACAAATGTTGATGATGATATAAACATGTTCATGTCTTAATAAAACAAATAGTGAGATATATGTTTTAAATAAAGTTTTAGTTTAGAGTAAAATTACCATTTACTAATTTAAAATATAATTATAATATCATAATATAAAAAAAGACTGCTTTGGCAGTCTTTTTTGTATTATGAATTTCTAAAGATTGATTTTAAATCATCTTCTGGTGTGCTTATAGGTTTTATATCAAAATTGTCTATAAGATATTGAAGTACATTAGGTGATAGAAATGCTGGAAGTGATGGACCAAGGTAAATTCCTTTTATATCTAGTGAAAGTAATGCTAACAAATCAGCAACAGCTTTTTGTTCATACCATGAGAGTATAATAGATAGAGGAAGATCATTAACAGTACAATTAAAAGCATCTGCAAGAGCTAATGCTATTCTTACTGCTGAATAAGCGTCATTACATTGTCCTATGTCTAAAAGTCTAGGTATTCCATCTATATCACCAAAATCTAACTTGTTAAATCTGTATTTTCCACAAGCTAAAGTGAGAATTATACAATCATCAGGAAGTTGTTTAGCAAATTCTGTGTAATAATTTCTACCGGGCCTAGCACCATCACAACCACCTATTACAAAGAAACGTTTAATTTTTCCCTCTTTAACAAGTTTTATTATTTTTTCTGCATGGCTTAATGTTGCTTTATGCCCAAATCCTACTAAAATTTCCTGTGGAACTTCATCTTCCTTAAAGCCACCAAGTTCTAAGGCTTTATCTATTATTTCTGAAAAGTCCTTAGTTCCATTATTTTCTTTGGAAATATGCTTTATATTCTTCCAACCAACAACACTAGTTGTAAAAATTCTGTCGCTGTAAGAATCACGAGGTTTCATAAGACAATTAGTTGTCATTAAAATGCATCCAGGAATATTGTCAAAGTCTTTTTGTTGATCTTGCCAAGCTCCTCCAAAGTTACCTACAAGGTGAGCATATCTATTAAGGCTAGGATAACCATGAGCAGGCAACATTTCGCCATGGGTATAAACATTTATTCCCTTATCTTTGGTTTGCTCAAGAAGCATTTCTAAATCTTTTAAATCATGACCAGAAACTACTATGAAAGGTCCTTTTTTAGTTTTTACATTCACTTTTTGAGGAGATGGAGATTGGAATAATTCGTTATTAGCTTTATCAAGTACCTCCATACATTTAACAGACATTTTACCAGCTTTTATCATTACATCAATTAGGTTTTCTAGTGATAATGAATCATCTATAACTGCTGATAATGCTTCAAAATAAAAATTGTCAACATCATCGTCATGATAATTTATAAATCTTGCTTGATGAGAATATGCGCTAATTCCTTTTAGACAGTAAATTATGGTTTGTCTTACTGAACGAATATCAGCATCCAAATTTTCATTGTACATAATGCCTGCTATTTTAGAGTCCTTTAACATTTCTTCTTTATTGTCAGGTAATTGATATCTTGCTATATCAGATTCATCAATAGTATTAGCTATCTTAGATTTTAATTCATTTTTATATTTTTTAGATTTTTTTAATTGATTAACAAAAAATTCTAAATCAAAGTTAACATTTGTAAGAGTTGAAAATAAACTATCTTCTATAAAAGATATATACTTTTTATCAATTTTTTCACCTTTTTTAATAAGTTCAAGTCCGTAAAAACTCATACCCTTTAATTGATATATAAGTAAATCTTGAAGGTTTGCAATATCCGGTGTTTTACCACAAACACCTACTTTAGTGCAACCTTTTCCTCCAACAGTTTGCTCACATTGATAGCAAAACATATCATTCTCCATAAAAAAACCTCCTATATTAGTTTAGTAATCAAATCTAGTATTGGTAAAGATAAGTATAAATATTCTTTTAGAAAGTAATATGAAACTAATTTGCATAGGTAAAGTGAATTAAAATTTAAAATAAAAAAATAACTACTATACTCTCGTATAAGTAGTTATTTTAGAGGTTGTTTTAAGTTTTAAGCAGTTTTACAAACTACTTCAGAATTTAAGGCTTCTGCTACCACATTAGCTAAATCTACAACTCTTGCAGAATATCCCCATTCATTGTCATACCATGCAGCAACTTTAACCATTTTGCCGTTTACCATAGTTGAAAGTGCATCAAGTATTGAAGATCTATCATCACCTTTAAAATCAACAGAAACTAAAGGTAAATCACAATATCCTAAGATTCCTTTTAATTCATTTTCAGATGCATCTTTAAATGCGTTATTTAATTCTTCAATAGTAACTTCTTTTTCAAGTTCGCAAACTAAATCAGTTATTGATACTGCTGCTGTTGGTACTCTTAAAGCAAACCCATTAAGTTTTCCGCTAAGTTCCGGTAAAACTTTTGCAACAGCTTTTGCAGCACCAGTTGAAGTTGGAACTATTGATTGGCCAGCAGCTCTAGCTCTTCTTAAATCTTTATGGCTCTTATCTAGTATTTGTTGGTCGTTTGTATATGAGTGGATAGTAGTCATAAATCCGTTCACTATACCAAATTTTTCATTTAACACTTTAACTACTGGAGCTAAACAATTTGTTGTGCAAGATGCATTGGAAATTAAAGTATGTTTAGATACATCTAGCTTATCATCATTTACTCCCATAACAACAGTTATATCTTCATCTTTTCCTGGAGCTGTTAATATAACTTTTTTTGCACCAGCGTCTACGTGGCCCATAAGTTCTTCTCTAGTTTTGAATTTTCCAGTAGATTCTATAACTAAATTAACATTAAGAGCTTCCCAAGGAATATCCTTTGGTTCTGCACATCTTGTTATTTTGATTTCTTTTCCATTTATTATTAGAGAGTCTTCAGTTGTTTTTACATCACCTTTGAAAGTTCCGAAACATGAATCATAAACAAATAGATGTGCTAATGTTTCAACATCAGCTCTAGCATTTATTGATACTATATTAAAATTATTATCAGGATTTTCAGAAGCTATTCTTAAAAATGTTCTTCCTATTCTTCCAAATCCGTTTATACCTACATTTATCATAAAACTACCCCCTGAGTATTCATTAAAAACTTTTTAAAATTTATTATTAAATCAATTAATTACGTATTTTCTTTACAAGAATATAGTACAACATAAATAGAAAAAAATCAAATAAAGTATAGCATAATAAAAATAAAAATAAGTTGAATACCGTTGAAAAAGATAACAATATCTCTTAAATGCTCTTGAATACTTTAAAACAACATACTATATATTAAATATAATACTATATAGTATGTTGTAGTGATAAAAAGTGTACACTTTTGAATTTTGTATTAATAATAAAATTTATTTGTTAATAAAGATGATTAAATTCTATTTATGAAACAAAATAATTCTTAAATATAACTACTTTTATCTCGTCGTAAGTTATATTAGGATTTACTATTTCTTTGATAGGTTTTAATCTGTTTCTTCCTACTTGGTTTATTGCATCTAAAATTTCTTTTTCATTATCTTCATCATATAAGTTAGAGAAATCTAGAGGCAAATTAGTATTTTTATGTTCTTCTAAATATTTTTTTATATGCTCAAGTATAGTTCCTATTTGAAGATTACGTTGTTTACAAGCATTTTCAATAGATGGGTTATTACTTAGTAAGTCCATTGTAACTTCTATAGTTTTGCTTTTATGAGAGGAACCTCTAGCTTGAGATTCATTTTTTGTTTTAGTGAAAACAAAATCTAAGGTTATATTATTTTCATTTACATATGAACTTATTACATTTAAAAATAGAGTTCCATACTTTTCACATTTGTGTTCTCCAACCCCACTTATATCAAGTAATTCTTCTTTATTAATAGGAAGCCTTATGCTAAGTTCTTTTAAGGTGCTGTCAGAAAAAACAACATACGGTGGTATGTTTTCATCAGTGGCAATATCTCTTCTTAAAGATTTTAAAATTGTTAGTAGTTCATTGTTTGCATCGGAGTATTCTTTATTTACAAATTCCTTGAATATAACACTTTCTTCTCTTTTAAGGATAGGAATAGATTTTTCGGTAAGTCCTACTGTAGGAAAAGTTCCTTGTAGGCTTTCTAAATATCTATGAGATATAAGAGTATGAATAAAAGTTTTTAAATAGTCTTTTGAGATATTACTCATTATTCCGTAAGTATTAAGTTTATCTAGGCCAAGTCTTAAGACTTTTTTATTTTTAGAGCCTTTAAGTATATCTATAATAGACGTTACCCCTAAGGGACGTTTCATTTCATAAACACAATATAGTACATTTCTAGCTTCTTCTGTTTTGTCAACAAACTCTCCTTCGAAATGGCAGTTGCTACATTTCCCACAATCTTGGTTATAGTTTTCACCAAAGTAGTTTAAAATGAATTTTTTAAGACAATCATTAGAATATGAAAAATCTGCCATTAGTTGCAACTTGTTGTACTCATTTAGTTTTCTTGTTTCATTATAAGTGCTTACATCAATTAAATATTTTTGAAGATGTATATCTGATTGAGAAAAAAGAAGAATACATTCACTTTCTTCACCATCTCTTCCTGCTCTACCTATTTCTTGGTAATAGCTTTCAATATTTTTAGGCATATTATGGTGTATTACAAATCTTACATTAGATTTATCTATGCCCATACCAAAAGCATTGGTAGCAATTATTATATTACAGTTATCGTAAATAAAGGATTCTTGATTTTCTAAACGTTCATTATCAGAAAGTCCAGCATGGTATTTTAAAGCTTTAATATCTTTACTATTTAAAAGTTCGAAAAGGGATTCTACTTCCTTTCGTGTAGCACAATAAATTATACCGGAATCTTCTTTGTGAGTTTTTAAGTAGTTTAAAATAAAAGTTTCTTTGTTTCCACCTTGAACAACCTTTAGTATTAAGTTTTCCCTATCAAAGCCTGTTATAAATATGGAAGGCTTATTTAATTGAAGAAGTTTAACCATATCATCTTTAACTTCTTCTGTAGCAGTAGCAGTAAAAGCAGCAACAGTTGGACGGGTTTTTAAAAGATTAATAAATTCATTTATTTTTGTGTAACTAGATCTAAAATCATGTCCCCACTGAGAAACGCAATGGGCCTCATCTATAGCTATAAAGGATACATTGACATTAGATATTAATGTTATAAAATCTTGAGATAGCAATCGTTCTGGCGCTACATAAAGTATTTTAAAATCATTATTTAATATTTTTTCTTTTACGGTTTTATATTCTAGTGATGAAAGAGAACTATTTATGTATCCAGCGCTTATTCCAGTAGCTTTTAAATTGTCTACTTGATCTTTCATAAGAGAAATTAACGGCGATACTACAATTGTTATACCATCAAATAAAATTGCTGGAAGTTGATAACATATGGATTTACCACCACCAGTAGGCATTATAGCTACAGTATCATTTTGATTTAAAATAGAATCAATTACATTTTCTTGCCCTTTTCTAAAACTATTATAACCAAAGTATTTATTTAAAACGTCTAAAGCCTTATTAATCATTAATAAATTCACCTCATAAAATTGATAATAATAAAAGTATATAAAGTATATATTTATATAAGTCCGAAATTAAATACTTACGAGATTACATTAATCTTTTGGGAATCCAAGTTTTGAAATGAATAGTTCTAAAACTTGGAACCTTATAGCATTAATCTCTTATTATTATCATAGACTAATTTAAGAAAATTTAAAACCGATATATAGTAAAAAAGACAACATGTGAAATATTCTTATTATTTTGAAAAAACTTAAGAGTAATGGTATTATTAACGAAAATCCTATGGTGGAGATGATTTGTAGAAAGTGGTGAATTAAATGGAAAGATTTACATCTAAAGATTATATTAACTATGTGCTGGAAAGTAAAAATGTAAAATTAGAAGACATTAAGGTTGGAGAGGTTGTTATATTATCTTGGTTTAATAATGTTATAGACTATTTAAAGGATAAGTATAATGGGGTTAATCCATCATATAACACTTTTGGTAAAAGACATGAAATATATAATATAAATGTTAATGGGAAGTTAGTAACTTTATTTTATAGCAGTATAGGTGCACCAGCAACTATAGCAGCAATGGAAGAACTTAGGGAACTTGGAGGAAAAGTATTTATAGGTATAGGTCTTGCAGGTAGTTTGAATGAAAATTTAAAACTTGGTGATTTATTAATACCTTATGAAAGCATAAGAGAAGAAGGTACTTCATACCATTATCTAGATCATAAAGATAATGTATATCCTTGTGAAGAATTAAAATGTAAAATGGAGAATTCTTTAAAAATTATAGGATATAAATATATTGTAGGATCACAATGGACGACTGATGCTATATATAAGGAAACTTTAGACCAAATAGAGAAATATTCTAAATTGGGGGTGTATGGTGTTGATATGGAGACATCAGCTATGTATGCTTTTGGACAAGCTACAAATACAAAAGTGTGTAATATTTTAGCTATAAGCGATGAGTTATGGCATAAATGGAATCCAGGCTTTGGGGGAGAAATTGTGCTAGGTGGACTTGAAAAAGCAACTAAAGTTGTAGAAGAACTAATAAAAAAATTATAAAGTATATAGGGAAACAAGCTCCAATTTAAATTTATTCAATAACCTTAAAATATTTTTATACAAGATGCAGTGTTGAATTCTAAGTAATTCGGAGCATGTCTCACTATTTTAGGTATCCAAGTTTGGGAATGGATAACTTTAAGAGTCAACTTGGATCCCTATAAAAAATATAGTTAAAGATTGGAGATTTTTTATGATAATAGGAAATTTGACAATTATAAGGCCATTAGAGTGTGGAGATGAAGAGCTTTTGTACAGATGGTGGAATGATGGAGGATTAATGGGGCATGCGGGTTTAGCTTTTGGAACACTTCAAAGTAAAGAAGCAATTAAAAATATAGTGAACAGAGAAATAGTAAAAGAAGAACTCTTCCCAAAAGATAAGAGATTTATAATATGTAAAAAAGATAATTTAGCACCTATAGGTGAGATTAATTATTGTGGGTTAGATTTAAAAAATGAAAAATGTGAATTTGGAATAAAAATTTGTGAGATAAATGAACAGGGAAAAGGGTATGGAAAAGATGCATTGTATCATTTTATAAATTTTATTTTTAAAAGCTTTAATATAAATAAAATTGAATTAACTACTCTGATTGATAACAGAAAAGCTCAAGGTTTATATAGAAAATTAGGATTTAAACCTATAGGAATAATTAGAGAGGCTTTTTTTGATAGCAGAAATGAAATGTTTCAAGATGTTTTATATATGGACATCTTAAGGAAAGAATGGAAGGAGAAATATATATAAGTACGAGAATATATATAAATTAGAGGTTGGGGGGATTTGTGATGTTAAGAGTTAGTGAGGTGTTTAAAAGTAGTAATTATGTAGATTATAAGCGGATTGATAAAAGAAAAAAGAAAAATAAAAATACAAAAGAATATAAATTTATGGATGAGTTAAAAAAATATGAGGGAAAAAAGAAAAATAAATAAAGTGAATATATTTAAATTAAAGAAGAAATTATTATATAGCAATTAAAATAATTTCTTCTTTAAACATAAATTTACAATGTAGATTTATAAATGGTCGCTATATCTTCAACAGTAACTTTTGTAGGATGGTTTTTAAGTTTTGAAGTATTATTTGCCATAAAATCTGAGTATTCTATAATTTCTTTTTCTGATAAAGAGATTTTTTCGCCAAACAATCCTTCTAAAAATGTTCCAAAATCATCTAGATTATTAAACTTAAGAAGTGAAAGTATTTTGTTAACTTTTATTTTATCATTGCAAAAGTTAAGATATTCCTTTAATAATAACCCATTAGCTTTACCATGAGGAATATTTTTATAATATGTTAAAGCATAACCCATTCCATGTGGTAATGATGTTCCGGCTTGAGAAATTACCATTCCAGCAATTGTAGAAGCTACAAGTAATTTTTCACATTGATTTAAACTTAACTTTTCAGTTTGAAGGGAATAAATACAATCTCCAAAATATTCCAGACCCTTTTCTGCTAAACTATCACTTAATATATTAGCGTTAGAAGATAAATAACCTTCTATTAGATGAGAAAGTGCATCTATTCCTGTATTTACTCTTATTGATATTGGTATATTAATAAGATAAGATGGGTCTAAAAAAGATATTATAGGAAAAACTTTTTGACATATTCCTCTTTTGGTTCTTAAGTTATGATCGGTTACTATTGAGTATGGTGTAGTCTCACTACCAGTACCAGCAGTAGTAGGTATGGCTATTACTGGAATGGCTGATAAAGAAGGGGTATTTGCTAAATCAGTTATTGTGGCATCTACATTATTAATAAGTACAGCAGCAGCCTTTGAAGCATCTAAAGGTGAACCACCACCAATTCCAATTACAAAATCAACATTTTTAAGCTTTCCTAAAGTAGATATTTTGTTAATAGTGTCTAGAGAAGGGTTTTCTTCAACTTCATTATATAAGTAATATTCAATATTTAAATCTTTTAAAGCTTTTTCAACATCATTTAAAGAACCATTAATCCTAGAAGAATGTTTTCCTGTTACTAAAAGAGCCTTATTTCCAAGTGGTTCTAATAAGTTTTTATTATCATTTAAACAATTTTCACCTAAAATTATTTTTGTAGGCATATAAAATGTATTGTTCATAAATTTTCCTCCTAAATTATATAACTTAAAGAATAAAGATTCGGAATAATAATATAATTTAATTATTAAACAAATGGTATATGATTTCAAGTGTGATTTGCATTTTAAAATTTAAGATATTATAATAACTTATATTTGAAATTATTTAGGATGTGAGAATTTGGAAGAAAGATTACAAAAGTATATGGCAAGTTGCGGTGTTGCCTCAAGAAGAAAATGTGAAGAAATAATACAATCTGGAAGAGTTAAAGTTAATGGTGTCTTTATAAAAGAACTTGGAATAAAGGTAGATAAAGACAAGGATGTTATAGAAGTAGACGATAAAAAAATAAAACCAGAAAAAAGAAAGGTATATATAGCACTGAATAAGCCAGTTGGATATGTATCTACAGTTAAAGATGAAAAAGGAAGAAAAACTATAATAGATTTGATAGATGTAAATGAAAGAATATATCCTATAGGAAGGTTAGATTATGATACTTCAGGTCTTATATTACTTACAAATGATGGAGATGTATATAACAGAGTAATACATCCTAGGGTGGAAAAAAACAAAGTTTATATAGCCACAGTTAAGGGGATACCTACAAAATCAGAAATAGAAAGATTTTGTAGAGGCGTAGACATAGGTGGATATATAACAGCTCCGGCTCAGTGTAAATTGTTAAAAATAAATGATAAAGATAAGAAAAATTTATTATGTGATTTAGAAATAGTAATTCATGAAGGAAAAAACAGACAAGTAAGAAAAATGTGTGATGCGATAAATCATAAGGTTGTAAGACTTAAAAGATTGTCTGTTGGAAACATTAAATTAGGTAATCTTAAAGAAGGTAAATATAGATTTTTAACAGATGATGAAATTATACATCTAAAAGGGGAGTAGTTTTATGTTTGAGTATGTAAGTGATGTAAGTATGCTTTCACAGCATATAATAAAGAACTTTACTAAAAATAAAAATGTTGCAATTGATGGTACATTAGGTAATGGATATGACACAGATTTTTTAAGTGAAAAATTTAATAAAGTCTATAGTTTTGATATACAAAAAATAGCAGTAGATAATTATAAAAAAAGAAATAACAATAAAGTTGAATTAATAAATGATAGTCATAGTAAATTAGAAAAATATATAAAAGAGAATGTAGATGCAATTATGTATAATTTGGGTTTTTTACCTGGTGGTGATAAGTCTATAACTACTATGGTAGAGAGTACTATAAAAAGTATAGAGAGTGGATTAGAATTGCTAAATTCAGGTGGGATAGTTTCAATAGCTATTTATGTAGGACATGATGAGGGAAAAAAAGAAGAGATGGCAATTATGAAATATGTTAAAAATCTTGATAAAAAATTATATGGCGTTATGCTACATGAGGTTTTAAATAGAAGTGAATCAGCTCCTAAACTTTTAATTATAGAAAAAAAATAGTTGTATTTTTATTATGCAAGTTTTGGAATGGATAATTTTAAAAGTCAACTTGAAACCCCATATAATATAAAATATTTGGAATGCAAAAAAAGGATATGCTAAATTCACTTTTTATTAGCATATCTTTTTTAAAAAATATAAATTTGGAAATAAAATAAGTAATGTTGGTAGATACTATAAATGAATAAGTGGAAAATTAACTTATATGCAAATTAGAAAAAGTTCTAATTAAAAGAAGTATAACAGTTATTGAATATATATAATTCTTTCAGTTATCAAAGCTTAAAAGCATATATATAATTATAAAAACTATAAAGAATGTTTTTTAAAATGAAAGAATTGCTTTAAAAATATAAATATTTATGAATAAAAGCATTGGTATATAATGTATATGAATTTAAAAATTCAAAATACTAAAAAATGAAATATTTGATTGATATATGGTTCATAAAGTGTTAAAATTTGATTTGGAGAAAATATTTGGCTAAAAATGTAGTACTTCTCAAGTATTAAAATAAAAAGCGTTAGCGAACGAACGGGGGTTGTAACTTGGAAAATAACAATCAAGATCTTATGAGATTAATACAAATTAAGTTTCCAAGACTTAGCAAAGGACAAAAATTAATTGCAGAATATATATTAAAGCATTATGATAAAGCAGCATTTATGACGGCTGCTAAACTTGGAAATAGTGTAGGCGTAAGTGAGTCAACAGTTGTTAGATTCGCAAATCAATTAGGATATGAAGGTTATCCAGAACTTCAAAAGGCTCTTCAAGAACTTATAAAAAATAAACTTACAACAGTTCAAAGGATAGAACTTTCAAATGACTTTATAAGCCACAATAATGCACTAAAAGGTGTTTTGAAATCAGATATTGAAAACATAAGAGTTACTTTAGAAAAAATAAACCACTCCGCTTTTGATGAAGCAGTAAATACTATATTTGAAGCGAAGAATATTTACATAATAGGATTAAGAAGTTCTACAGCTTTAGCTGATTTTTTAGGTTTTTATTTAAATTTGATATTAGATAATGTAAAAATAGTATCTTATGGTATGAGCGATATATTTGAACAAATGCTAAATTTATCTGAGGATGA
Organism: Clostridium sp. CTA-19; assembly: GCF_054767855.1. Taxonomy (NCBI): domain Bacteria; kingdom Bacillati; phylum Bacillota; class Clostridia; order Eubacteriales; family Clostridiaceae; genus Clostridium; species Clostridium sp. CTA-19. Next base: position 108,955 of record NZ_BAAABH010000004.1, read on the forward strand.
TTGTATTATAGGAATTGGATTTCCAAGATACGCTATGAGAACTATTGAAGCATTAAATTTTGCAAAATCAAGAAATGCTAAGGTTATAGCTATTACAGATAGTTTGTTATCTCCATTAGCAACAAAAGCAGATTATACTCTTGTTGCAGAAAGTAATATGGCATCTTTTGTTGATTCATTAGTTGCACCGTTAAGTGTAATAAATGCATTAATAATTGCAGTAGGATTAAGAGAAAAGGATAAAATTTCTCAAACATTTGCTGATTTAGAAAATATGTGGCAAAACTATCAGGTTTATTCTTATAAAAAAGAAGACAGATAAAAAAGATTATAAGCTCAACTTGTGGGAGCTTATAATCTTTTTTATTATAAAATAAAAATATACAAAATTCAATTTAAAACCATAAAATTACATAAAATTACATAAAATTACATAAAATAAATATAAATTTAACAAAGTTTGTTTAAAAAGTATTATCTGACTAGTTTGAATTTACAAAAATAAAAGAAACTCTTCATTAAATAATAAGTTTCATAAAAATATATTTTTTATAAAAACGTATACAATTGGTTTGTGAAAAGATTTAATATTGTTTTATAATAAAACAATATTAAATCTTTTCACAAATTTGTTAATTATTATTAACAAATTACTTATTGTTTTCAAATAAAAATATTTTTTAAAATAAAGTATAATTGTATTAAAATTGCAATAAATAAATCTTTCAAAAGTGTAATTTCATAAAAATATTGATTTTTAAAAATATATAATAAAATTATAATATTTATAAAAATGTTGAAAAAATGAAATTACTAGTAATTTTGAAAAATAAGTTTATAAGAGGAAGTATTAGTGTTTTAACAAAAAACTATGGTAAAATTTTGACGAAGATTAAGCTTTACAAAATTTTTGAATAATGTTATAAAAAATACATAGACAATATAAAAAATAGTTATAAATTATATTGATTTACTATAAAACATGAATTATTATAATAATTAGAAAAAATAAAATTTTTTATAAATATAAAATTTTCAAATTATTGACGTGCAAAAAATCATTTACTTAAAAAATAAAAATATACCTTGCAATTACTACATGGAAAGGTATACAATGAATGAAAGAAATAAAATATTTAAAATTTTTTAAATATTTAAAAAATTAATTAAAATTACAACAAATTTATTGGGGGGAATAGCCGTGAATACTAAAGCTTACATTGATCAAGTATTAGAAAATGTTAGAAAGAGAAATAATGGGGAGCCAGAATTCATACAAGCAGTTGAAGAAGTTTTTCACACATTAGCACCAGTTATAGACAAACATCCAGAATATGTTGAATCAAACTTACTAGAAAGATTCTGCGAACCAGAAAGACAAATAATGTTTAAAGTGCCTTGGACAGATGACAATGGTAATGTTCATGTGAACAGAGGATTTAGAGTGCAATTCAACGGAGTTATAGGACCTTATAAAGGTGGATTAAGATTTCATCCATCAGTTTACTTAGGAATAATAAAATTCTTAGGTTTTGAACAAATATTAAAAAATTCCCTAACAGGACTTCCAATAGGTGGAGGTAAAGGTGGTTCTGATTTTGACCCAAGAGGCAAGTCAGATGCTGAAATAAGAAGGTTCTGTGAAAGCTTTATGTCTGAGTTATATAGACATATAGGACCTGATATAGACGTTCCAGCAGGAGATATGGGTGTAGGTGCAAGAGAAATTGGTTATTTATACGGACATTATAGAAGGCTAAGAGGCGCCTTTGAAAACGGTGTTTTCACAGGTAAAGGATTATCATTTGGTGGTAGTTTAGTAAGACCAGAAGCAACAGGATTTGGAGTAACTTATTTCTGTCAAGAAATGTTACATCATCAAGGTACAGATATAAAAGGAAAAACAGTTGCTATATCTGGATTCGGACAAGTTGCTTGGGGTGTTTGTAAAAAAGTTGCAGAACTTGGTGGTAAAGTTGTAACAATATCTGGACCAGATGGATATGTTTATGATTCAGAAGGAGTTATAACTGATGAAAAAGTTAATTATTTATTAGAAATGAGAGCTTCAGGAAGAGATAAAGCTCAAGATTATGCTGATAAATTTGGATGTGAATTCCATGCAGGAGAAAAACCATGGGGAGTTAAAGCTGATATAATAATACCATGTGCAACTCAAAATGATATTCGAATAGAACATGCAAAACAAATAGTTGAAAATGGAACTAAATTTGTTTGTGAAGCAGCTAACATGCCATGTACTAATGATGCATTACAATATTTCTTAGATCAAGGTTTAACTGTTGGACCAGCAAAAGCAGCTAATGCTGGTGGAGTTTCAGTTTCTGCTTTAGAAATGGCTCAAAACAGCATGAGATACTCTTGGACAGCTGAAGAAGTTGATGCTAAACTTCATCAAATAATGAAAAATATTCATAAGAATGCAGAAAACGCTGCTAAAGAATATGGATTTGGTTATAACCTAGTTGCAGGAGCTAATATAGCTGGTTTCTTAAAAGTTGCAGAAGCTATGTATGCACAAGGAATATACTAATATAGAATATATTTAAAGGGTGTCTTATAATAAATTTGTATTAAAAGGGTTAGACACCCTTTTTTGTTTTTTTAATTTTTATTTAAAATTTCTTTATTGAAGATTAAAAAATTAGTAGTTTCTATTGATACATACTATTTATTTAGAGTATAATTTAAAAGTTATAGGTTTTAAATTATAATTAAATGAGTATATTAAACATAAAGTTTAAAAGTGAATCAGGCTTGAAGTTTAATATATATCTGGATTATAAAAAGTTTTATTCTAAATACATTCTTAAATTTAATATGATAAAATAATGTATTGAAACTTATTTAACTATTGAAATAGAAAATTTTAAATAACATCAAATTAATAGGTGGTGGCGCAATGTCAAAAGTCGTTGTTGTTGGAGGAGGCCCAGCAGGTATGATGGCTGCTATTTCTGCAGCAAAATACAATAAAGTCTTACTAATTGAAAAAAATGAAAAGATTGGCAAAAAGCTTTTTATAACAGGAAAGGGTCGTTGTAATGTTACTAATGCGAAAGATATTGGTGAATTTATAAATCATATACCAACTAACCCTTACTTTTTATATAGTTCGTTATATTCTTTTACTAATGAAGATACTATGAATTTTTTTGAAAGCAAAGGAACAAAGCTTAAAGTGGAAAGAGGGGACAGAGTATTTCCAGTTTCAGATAAATCTTCAGATATAATAAAAACACTAGAAAATGAATTAAAAAATTCTAATGTTGAAATTATGCTTAATTCTAATGTAGAAAAGCTTGTTTTAGATAATAATAGAATAACGGAAATAATATTATCTAATGGCAAAAAAATATATGGAGATCATTTCATAATTTGTGGAGGAGGAGCTTCTTACCCTCATACAGGTTCAGATGGGGTTATATTAGAAGAAATAAAAAAAACAGGTCATAGCATTATATCATTAAAACCTTCTTTAGTGCCTATTGAATTAAGTGATGATTTTATAAAAGATCTTCAAGGGTTATCACTTAAAAATGTAGAATTAAGTATTAAAAATAATAAAAACAAAGTAGCATTTAAAGAATTAGGAGAAATGCTATTTACTCATTTTGGTATTTCAGGACCACTAGTATTAAGTGCTAGTAGTAATATAAAAGAGAATGAAAAGTATAAAATATCTATAAATTTTAAGCCAGCATTAACATTAGAAGAATTAGATAAGAGAGTTCAGAAGGATTTTAAGGAAAATTTAAATAGAGACTTTAAAAATTCCTTAGATGGTTTATTTCCTAAAAAACTTATACCAATTATGGTTCAATTAAGCGGAATTGATGAAAATAAAAAGGTAAATGCTATAACAAAAGAGGAAAGAAAAAAATTTGTAGATTTAATACATGATTTCAATTTAACTTATAAAGGCTTAAGACCTGTATCGGAAGCTATAGTAACTGCTGGAGGAATTGATACCAAGGAAATAGATCCATCTACGATGAAATCAAAGATAGTAGAAAATTTAAGCTTTGCTGGTGAAATAATAGATGTAGATGCTTATACTGGTGGCTATAATGTACAAATAGCTTTTTCTACAGGATACCTTGCAGGAATGAAAGTGAGCGAATAAAGTATGTTATCAATTAGAGGGGCTATAACAATAGAAGAGAATACAAGAGAAGACATAGAGAAAAATTCTATAGAACTAATGAAAAGGATAATAGAGAAAAATAATTTAGAGTTATGCAAAATAAAAGCATTAATATTTTCATGTACTAAAGATATAACAAAAGCTTACCCAGGAGCATTCATTAGAAAAAAATTTCAATTAAATAAAGTTAGTATTATGCATTTTAATGAGATGGAAGTTGAAAGCAGCTTGAATATGTGCATAAGAGTTACTGTTGTTAGTGATGAAGAGGAAAGAGATGTACATTTTGTTTATTTAAAAAATGCTGAAATATTAAGATTAGATATTAAGGATAGTTAGAAGGGAAGAATGGAATATGAATATGGCTATTGCTATAGACGGTCCAGCAGGAGCAGGTAAGAGTACAATTGCTAAAATAGTAGGAAAAAATTTAGGGCTTATGTATATAAATACTGGTTCTATGTATAGAGCAGTAACATATATTGCATTAGAGAATAACATTTCATATAAAGATACAGATAGACTTATGAAATTGTTAAACAATGCAGAAATGTATTTTGATGGAGATAATCTTATTTTAAATAAAAAAGATATAACCAATCAATTGACTATGCCAATTATAAGCAAAAATGTATCTAATTATGCGGCTATTCCTATGGTTAGAGAGAAACTTGTTAAGATGCAACAGGATATAGCTAAAAATTATGATGTTATAATGGATGGCAGAGATATAGGTACAGTAGTACTAAAAGATTCACAACATAAGTTTTATTTAACAGCTAGTGCAGAAACTAGAGCAATGAGAAGATGTAAAGAATTAACAGAAAAGAAAATAGATGTGAATTTTGAAGATGTTTTAGAAGATATTAAAAAAAGAGATTTTATAGATTCTACAAGAGAACTTAATCCCTTAACTAAAGCAGATGATGCAATAGAAATAGATTCTTCATATTTAGGAATAGACGAAGTTGTGGAGTTAATTTGTAATCATGTAAAAAATAAAAAAAAGTAAATAGTATTAGTGTATTTATATACAATGTGTTAAAATAGTAGTATGATATTAATATATCAAATTAATGAAAGTATTGAAATTACAAAGGAATAAATTAGTATAAGTAGGAAACCTACATTAAGGTGGTGGGCTATGAAAGAGATATTTTTAGCGGATAAAGCGGGGTTTTGTTTTGGTGTGAAAAGAGCTGTTGATACAGCGCTAAATAAAAAAAAAGAATACGCAAAAAACATATATACGCTTGGACCATTAATACATAATAATGATGTAGTAAATTTATTGAAAGAAAACAATATATATCATATAGATATTGATCAAGTAGACACTTTAAATGAAGAAGACATAATAATAATAAGATCACATGGAGTGTCAAAAGATGTGTTGGAAAATTTAAAATCAAAAAAATTAACTGTAGTAGACGCTACTTGTCCATATGTTACTAAAATACAGATGGAAGTAAGAAAATATTTTGAACTAGGATATGGAATACTAATTGTGGGGGATAAAAATCATCCAGAGGTTATAGGTATTAATGGATGGTGTGATAATACTGCAATAATATCTAAAGGTGAGGATTTACTAGAAAATCTTCCAAGAAAAATATGTGTAGTATCACAAACCACAGAGAAGCAGTCTAATTGGAAAAAAGTTTTAGAAAAAGTCGTATCAAATTGTAAAGAAATAATAGCATTAAATACTATTTGTAATGCTACAGAAGTAAGACAAAAATCAGCAGAAGATATATCTAAAAAAGTAGAAGCTATGGTTGTAATTGGTGGATATAATAGCTCTAATACAACTAAACTTTATGAGATATGTAAGAAAAATTGTGAAAACACAATACATGTAGAAAATGCCAGTGAAATACCACAGGATTTTTATAACAATATAAATAGGATTGGCATCACAGCTGGGGCGTCAACACCAGACTGGATAATCAAGGAGGCTATGTTAAAAATGAAAAATGAAGTTAATGAAAACGAAATGTTAGAGTATGAAGAGTATATGAATACAGATATGGAAATAAGAGTAGGTGGAATAGTTAAAGGAGAAATCTTTAAAGTTAATGAAAATGAAGCTTACTTAACAATACGTGGAGCTAAAAATGAAGGCTATCTTCCAAAAAATGAAGTTACTAGAGATGAAGACGCTAAATTAGATGAAATATTAAATGTAGGCGATGAAATAGAAGCTAAAATAATAAGAGTTAAGAACAATGATGGATATATAGTTGTTTCAAAAACTGAAATCGAAAGAGAAGGCGTTCAAAAAGAATTAGAAGAAATATACAATAATAACGAGCAAATAAACGTTAAAATTGTAGAAGTTGTAAAAGGTGGAGTTATAGCTACATATAAAGGAATAAAAGTATTTATACCAGCATCACATCTTTCACTTTCAAGAGTTAATGATTTAGCATCGTTTAAAGGTAATGAAGTTACAGTTAAATTAATAGAATTTGAAAAGCGTGGAAGAGTTATCAAGAAAATGGTAGCATCAAGAAGAGCGTTACTTCAACAAGAAAAAGATATGCAAGAAGTAGAAACTTGGAACAATTTAGAAAAAGATACAGTAATAGAAGGAACAGTAAGAAGACTATCAACATTTGGTGCATTTGTAGAAGTTGGTGGAGTAGATGGATTACTTCATATATCAGAGATGTCTTGGAATAAAGTTTCAAGTCCTAAAGATGTTGTTAAAATTGGAGAAACTATAAAAGTATATGTTTTAGATGTAGATAAAGAAAATAAGAAACTTGCATTAAGCTTAAAAAAATTACAAGAAAATCCTTGGTCAAGAGTAAATGAAAAATATCCAACAGGAAATGTTGTGCTTGGAAAAGTTGTTAGATTTGCAGATTTTGGTGCCTTTGTTGAATTAGAGCCAGGTGTAGATGGTTTAGTTCACATTTCACAAATAAGTCAAGCTAAAGTAGACAGACCAAGTTCAGTTTTAGAAATTGGTGAAGAAGTCAAAGCTGTAATTTTAGAAGCAGATGAGGAAAAGAAAAGAATTTCTTTAAGTATTAAAGCAGTAGATGAAATGTAGTATAAGATGCATGGCTTTTGCCATGTATTTTATTTGCATATAATTATAGTTTAATTAATAATATAGTTTTATAGAGTATTATTAATTTTTGAAAGAGGCATCATAAATAATTATGTATAGGTACGAATTCTTAAATTTAATAAATTTAAAAAATTTTAGACGATTAGTAAATAAAGATTATGAATTTACTAAATTACAGCATAAATTTTTAGATGAATATGAAAATCTTCCCTTTATAATGAAGCTTTTTCGTTATAAAAATATTTTGCTTTTAAAAGAAAATGAAAAATATATAGGATATATGTGGGTTACCAGATATGAGTTTAAAAGTTATAAGATAAATAGAATAATTCTTGAAAATAATTATGATATTAAATTATATACTGGTTTTTTTAATAAGTTTCCAGTAGGTGCTTATTTTGAAATAGAAGGAACCTTTGAACAAGAGGAATTGATTATGTTAGAAAGACTGGGTTTTAAAAAATTTGAATTATTATATGAAATGAAAAAGGAAATTTTACAAGAATATAATATTTCTTTAGAAGATAATCTTCAATTAAAATTATTTGAAAAGGGAAAAGATGAAGAGTTAAGAAAAGATATACAAAATAAAATTTTTAAAGCAAAAGGCAGAGCTGATATTGAAATTTGTGATATAGTTTTTGAAGAAAATCAAGAATATTATATAGAAAATGCCTCTTATTTTTTAATGCATGAAGATGAAGCTATTGGATATGGGCAACTGATAAAAGAATATGAAAATTTATATATTGTTAATTTAGGAGTAATTCCAGAATTTCGGGGAAAAGCATACAGTAGTTTTATATTAAGAAAGCTTATAAATATAGCTATAAGTATGGGATATAAAGATATTTTTTTGAAATGTAATGAGAAGAATATTGCAGCTTTAACGATATATAAAAAACATGAATTTGAAATTATATCAAAATATAAGATGTTAGGTTTTACAAAGACTAATAAAGAAAAAGAGATAATTTGATTAAAGACAAATTATCTCTTTTCATATAATTATTTATTAAGCTTATTATATTCTTCGATACCTAGTGCAAGGATGTCCATTGCATTTGAAATATCATCACAGTTTAAACAATAAGAAAGTCTTACTTCATTTTTACCTAGTCCAGCAGTTGAGTAAAAACCTTCAGCTGGAGCAACCATAACTGTTTTACCATTATGATTAAAGTCGCAAAGCATGAATTTTGTGAATTTTTCACCATCATCTATTGGTAATTTAGCCATAATATAAAAAGCTCCATTTGGTTTTTCACATACTATATTAGGAATCTTACAAAGCTTTTCATACATTACATTTCTTCTTTTTTCATATTCCTTTTTAACCTTATCAAAATACTCTTTAGGAGTATTAATTAGATTAGCAGCAGCTAGTTGTTCTATAGTTGGAACACAAAGTCTTGCTTGGCAAATCTTTAAGATTTGTTTTATAAGATCTTTATTTTTAGAAGCAACTAAACCAATTCTAGCACCACAAGCACTATAACGTTTAGAAATACTATCTATTAATATAACTCTATCTAAAGCATCTTCCATATAAAGTGCAGATGTATATTTATCATCACCATAAACAAATTCTCTATACACTTCATCAGAGATAAGATAGATATCGTTTTCTTTCGCTATATCAGCAAGCATTCTGATTTCTTCTTTAGTATATACAACACCAGTTGGATTTCCTGGGTTTGAAATCATAATTGCTTTAGTTTTATTATTAATTTTTTTCACTATTTCCTCTTTTTTAGGTAAGTGAAATCCATTTTCAGCAGTCGTTAAGAATGGTACAACATTAACCCCTGTTACTTGAGCAAATCCATTGTAGTTAGCATAAAATGGTTCCGGAATTATTATTTCATCACCAACATCAGCTATAGCCATGAAAGCTAAAGATATAGCTTCTGAGCCTCCAGCAGTTATTAATAGTTCATCATAATCAAAGTCTATATCCCATTCTTTATAATATTTTCTGAAACTATTTATTGTATTATCCAATCCTTGAGATTGTGCATATTTTAAAACAGGTTCATTAAACTCTTTAACAGCTTCAATGAAAGTACTAGGAGTTTCGATATCAGGTTGACCAATATTAAGGTGGTAAACATGAATTCCTCTTTTTTTAGCTTCTGTAGCATAAGGTACTAATTTACGGATTGATGAATAATTCATTTTTTGAATACGATTTGAAAATCTCATTAATTTAATCCTCCAATTTTAAAAAAGATTATTTTGATCAGTTAAATTATTATCAACAATATCAGTAAAAGAGTTAGCGTAAGTTTTTACATCAAAAACAGATGTGTTTCTAAACTTACCACTAAAATAACTTCTGTCAACGATACCATTATAGCACATATTTGTTAATGTAGAACTATTGTTGTTTGAATTTTTTACATTTTTCACAAAAATTCCTCCTTTTGTTCATATTATTCCCAAAAGGAGGAGTTATTATTAGTCTTCCTTAACTGCAGCTGTTTCCTCAAATGAGTTACAATTACAATAATATTTATCTAGAACACTTCCAAGACGTTTTATGCCTTCAACTATTTTTTCTTCATTCATATTAGAGTAGTTAAGTCTGAAAAAGTTTTTCTTACCACCATTAGGGAAGAAAGATCCACCAGGAACGTATGCTACTTTTTCTTTTAAAGCATCTTCCATTATAGCTTTTGCATCTAAATCTTCTCTAAGCTCAACCCAAGTAAATAGACCACCTTCAGGTATTGTAAACTTAACTTCTTTTGGAAAATAAGTTTTCATACTGTCAATCATTAAGTCTCTACGTTTTTTATAAACTTTTATAAGTGAAGCAATATGTTCATCAAGACTATACTTCTCCATATACCTTGCAGCTATAACTTGGCTCAAAGTATTACATTGTAAATCTGCACCTTGCTTAATTAATATATATTTTTGAAGAATTTTAGTATCTGCAACTACCCATCCAAGTCTTAAACCAGGACAGAATGTTTTTGAGAATGTGCCAAGGTTAATTACAAAGCCACTTTCATCAAATGCTTTTACCGCAGGTAATTTTTCGTTATCATACCTTAATTCACCATAAGGACTATCCTCTATAACAGGTATTTCATATTTTGCAGCCAAAGCAGCTAAACGTTTTCTTCGATCTAAAGACATGGTTATACCACTTGGATTTTGAAAATCAGGAATAGTGTAAATCATTTTTACATTGTCATTTTCCTTTATAGCTTTTTCAAGTTCTTCTATGATCATACCATCTTTATCCATTGATATTTCAATGAATTTAGGTTCATAGGCTTTAAAAGCATTTATCGCACCAAGATAGCTAGGGCTTTCACAAATTATTACATCGCCTTTATTTACAAAAAGCTTTGCGGAAAACTCTAAACCTTGTTGGGAACCATTTGTTAGCATAATATTAGATATGTCACATTTAACTCCAGATGGAGCCATTCTTTCCTCAACTATTATTTTCCTAAGTGGAGCAAAACCTTCTGTTGTAGTATACTGAAGAGCAAAAGCGCCTTCGTTAAATAATACTTCTTTAGCTACTTCCCCAATTTTTTCTTTTGGAAATAATTCTGGAGCAGGAAGTCCACCTGCAAATGAAATTATTTCAGGTTGTTCTGTTAATTTTAAAAGTTCTCTTATTTCAGAAGCCTTAATATTAGACATTCTGTCGGAAAAATTTAAATTCATAATGCACCCCCCAATAAATAAAAAGCCTGAATTTAAAAAATATAAAAAACTTTATAAAAATTCCAAATATTCTATTATAATTTAATTATATATCAAATATTATTTTTTTCAAGCGGTTATTCTTTTATAATTATGTATATATTAATAAAACATAATTATGCTTAATTTATAAATTAAGGAAAAATTCTTTAAAAAAATTTATAAAAACTAAAATAATTTATAAAAATATATTAAATGATATGAAAGTATATTATAAAATGTAAGGAAAAAAATTTACAACAACTTAGAAAAAATATTTTTTTGATTATTAATTATAAAGATAGTTAAAAGATAGTTAATATAAAAAAGTGAAAAAATTACGGCTTTATATTTTTGAAAAATGCTTAAAAAAGATGTATTAGAATAATCTCACATAGTTAAAAAAATAACAAACATGACAAAATAACATGATAAAAAGTATAAAAAAATTAAATTGAATTTTCTAAAAAAAATTAATTTTGAAACATATAAAAATAACTGGTAATAGATGATAAAAAACTTTAATTATGTCACTAAATTATATATAATTAGATAATAATTAGATACTTAAATTAACACATTTTTATTTTAAAAGGAAAAGTTTATGATAATATAAAAATGGTTATAATTTTACAAAGGAGAATGAAGGAATGAATAAAAAATTAAAATATTTTATAGAAACTTGGGGTTGTCAAATGAATGAAGAGGACTCTGAAAAATTATCTGGTGGATTAAAGCCATTAGGACATGAAAGAACTGATAAAAAAGAAGAAGCAGATGTTATAGTATATAATACTTGTTGTGTTAGAGAAAACGCAGAACAAAAGGTAGAAGGTAACTTAGGGGCTCTTAAAAAGCTTAAAAAAGAAAAACCTGAAACTGTAATAGCTATAACAGGTTGTATGATGCAACAAGAAGGAATGGCAGAAGGCATAATAAAAAAGTTTCCATATGTTGATATTATAATAGGTACACATAATGCTTATAAATTTAATGAATATTTAAGTAGAGCATTAGGTGGAGAGAGACCAATAGTTGAAGTTTGGAATAAAGAAGATGATATAATCGAAGGGCAACCTATAGATAGAGCAAGTAGCATAAAAGGTTTTGTCACTATAATGTATGGTTGTAACAATTTCTGTACATATTGTATAGTACCTCATGTTAGAGGAAGAGAAAGAAGCAGACAACCAGAGCAAATAGAAAATGAAATAAGAGCTATGGTTAAAGAGGGTTATAAAGAAATCACTTTATTAGGGCAAAATGTAAACTCATATGGTAAAGGATTAGAACCAGAAATAAACTTTGCTCAATTATTAAGAAGAATTAATAAAATAGAAGGTTTAGAAAGAGTAAAATTTATGACATCTCATCCAAAAGATTTAAGTGATGAAGTTATAGAAGCGATAGCAGAATGTGATAAGTTATGTGAATGTATACACTTACCAGTTCAATCAGGTTCATCTAGAATTTTAAAGAAAATGAATAGACATTATGATAGAGAGCAATATGTGGAGCTTATAAGAAAAATAAAAGAAAGAATACCAAATGTAGCGTTAACTACTGATATAATAGTTGGTTTCCCAGGTGAAACAGAGGAAGATTTTGAAGAAACATTAAGCTTAGTTAAGGAAGTTGAATATGATTCAGCATTTACATTCTTATATTCTAAGAGAAAAGGAACACCAGCAGATTTAATGTTAGACCAAGTACCAGAAGAAGCTAAAAAAGCAAGGTTCAATAGACTTGTAGAGGCTGTAAACGAAATATCTGCTAAAAAGAATAAAGCTTACGATCAAAAGGTTGTTGAGGTTTTAGTTGAAGGACTTAGCAAAAATGATGACAGTAAGTTAGCAGGAAGAACAAGAACAGGTAAACTTGTGAATTTTGCTGGAAATAAAGAAAATATAGGAAAACTTGTTAATGTTAAAATAATAAAAGCACAATCATTCTCATTAGTTGGGGAAGAAGTATAAAAAAAGAGCGACATTGTCGCTTTTTTTATACTTTATAAGTTTGAATGAAAGTTAATAAGGAGGATTAAGTTATGGCATTAACGCCGATGATGAAGCAATATTTTGATGTAAAAGATAAATGTAAAGATGCTATAGTCTTTTTTAGATTAGGAGATTTTTATGAAATGTTTTTTGAAGATGCAAAACTTGTGTCTAAAGAATTAGAATTAACTCTTACTGGAAGAGACTGTGGACTTGAAGAAAGAGCTCCAATGTGTGGTGTACCATTTCATTCTGCAGAATCATACATTGGTAGATTGGTAACTAAAGGATATAAAGTTGCCATTTGTGAACAGGTGGAGGACCCCGCAGTTGCAAAAGGTATAGTAAAGAGAGATGTAGTGAAAATATTAACCCCTGGCACATACACTGAAAGTGGTTTTTTAGAAGAACGAAAAAATAATTTTTTAATGGGAATCTCTATTTTACAAGATAATTGCGCTGTATCATTTTGTGATGTTTCAACAGGAGAATTTTATTGCAGTGATTTTAAATATAATAAAACAGTAATTTTAGATGAAATTGCAAAATTTAATCCTAAAGAAATAGTTTTACCTAAAAGTGTTATTAGAGATTTAGTTTTTGATATAAATGATAGGTTTGAAGTTTCAGTATCATATTTAGATGATATGTACTTTAATATAGAAGATATTAAAATAAAAGAGCAGTTTAGAAATTTGAATGATATACAGATAAATAAAGTGTTGTTAACTGCAATAAATGGTCTTTTAAATTATATTATAGAAACTCAAAAGGTAAAAATGTCACATATAGACATGATTGAAAGTTATAATATAAATGATTATTTAGTTATAGATGGAAGCTCAAGAAGAAACTTAGAGATAACAGAAAGTTTAAGAGATAAAAACAAAAAAGGATCTTTATTATGGGTTTTAGATAAAACAAGCACCGCAATGGGTGGGCGTAGACTAAGAAATTGGGTAGATCAACCTCTTGTAGATAAAGAAAAAATAGTTTTGAGACAGGATGCAATTGAAGAACTTGTAAAACATATATCTAAAGAAGAAGATTTAAAAGATGCATTAAAAGAAGTATATGATATAGAAAGACTTGTAGGTAAAATTAGTTCAAAGAGTATAAATGCAAAAGAACTTATTTCATTAAAAAATTCTATTGAGAAGATACCTACAATAAAACAAGTTTTAACAAGTTTTAAAAGTAATTTGCTTTTAAAGGTATTAAATGAATTAGATGATTTAAAAGATATTTATGAAATACTAGACAAGTCAATAAGTGATAATCCAGCTATATCTGTAAAAGAAGGAAACATAATAAAAGATGGATTTGATGAGAGGATAGATGACTTTAGAAATTCAAAACATTGTGGTAAACAATGGATTGCTAATTTAGAAAGTACAGAAAAAGAAGAAACTGGGATAAGGTCTCTAAAAGTAGGATATAATAAAGTTTTTGGTTATTATATAGAAATAACCAAAGCAAACTTAGCTTTAGTACCAGAAGGTAGATATATAAGAAAACAAACCTTATCTAATGCAGAACGTTTTATAACTCCAGAATTAAAGGAAATGGAAGAAAAAATATTAGGTGCAGAAGATAAGCTTATGGCATTAGAATATGAAATCTTTGTAGATATACGTGATATGGTTGAAGCTCATGTGGATAGAATGAAAATATCATCTAAACTTATATCAGAATTAGATTGTTTATGTTCCTTAGCCAGAGTTGCAAGAGAAAATGGATATATAAAACCTAATATTAATACTAAAGGAATATTAAAAATTGAGGATGGAAGACATCCTGTAGTTGAGAAAATGTTAGATGTAAATGAGTTTGTAGCTAATGATACTAATTTGGATACTAAAGACAATCAACTACTACTAATAACAGGTCCTAATATGGCAGGTAAATCTACATATATGAGGCAAGTTGCACTAATAACATTGATGGCTCAAATAGGAAGTTTTGTTCCAGCCAAAGTTGCAGATATATCTATTTGTGATAAAATTTTTACAAGAATAGGAGCATCAGATGATTTAGCTGGTGGGAAAAGTACTTTTATGGTAGAAATGTGGGAGGTTTCTAATATTCTTAGAAATGCCACAAGTAAAAGCTTAATATTATTAGATGAAGTAGGAAGAGGAACTAGTACTTATGATGGTTTAAGTATTGCATGGTCTGTTATAGAGTATATTTGTAAAAGTTCAAATATAAAATGTAAAACTTTATTTGCTACACATTATCATGAATTAACAAAATTAGAGGGAATTGTAGATGGTGTTAGAAACTATTCTATAGCAGTAAAAAAAGTTGATAACTCTATAATCTTTTTAAGAAAAATTATAGAGGGGGGAGCAGATGAATCTTATGGTATAGAGGTTGCAAAACTTGCTGGTATACCGGAAATTGTTATAGATAGAGCAAGAGAAATTTTATGTAAATTAGAATGTGATAATAAAGAAAAAGATAAAGATGTAATTTTAGAGATAAGTGATAAAGGATATAAGGAAGAAAAAGTGGAAGAAATACCTTGTAAAGAGGTTGCTATAGATAAAATAGAGAAAAAAGAAGATGCCATTGCTCAGCAATTAGGATTTTTACAAACAGCGGAAAATAATGAGTTTATAGAAGAAATAAAAAATATTGATTTATTAAATATGACAATAATTGAATGTGTAAATAAATTAAATGAATTAATTATAAAAGCAAAAAAACTATAAAAAATTCAATTATTATCTGCGATAATAGGAGGTGAATCTATGAAAAGAATAAATGTTTTGGATAAAGCTACAACTAATAAAATAGCTGCAGGAGAAGTAGTAGAAAGAGCAAGTTCTGTTGTTAAAGAATTAATTGAAAATAGTATAGATGCAAATAGCGGTAATATAACAATTGAAATTGAAGATAGTGGTAATAAACTTATAAGAATAAGCGATGATGGACATGGAATATATAAAGAGGATATAGAAAAAGCTTTTATGCCACATGCTACAAGTAAAATAAAAGAACTTGATGATATATATAAAATAAATAGTTTTGGATTTAGAGGAGAAGCATTGGCTAGTATAGCTGCTGTTTCAAAAGTTAAATTGAAGAGTAAAACAAAAGAAGATGATTTTGGGGTGGAAATAATAATAAATGGTGGAGAGAAGAAGAGTCTTTTAGATGCGCCTTCTAATGATGGTACACTTATAGAGGTTAAGGATTTATTTTATAATGTTCCAGCGAGACAAAAATTTTTAAAATCACCACAAAGAGAATCATCTTTAATTTCTGATTTAGTATTAAGACTAGCGCTCGCAAATTATGGAGTGTCATTTAAACTTATTAATAACGGTAAAAATGTAATAACAACTTATGGAACTGAAAATATAGAAGATACCATAAGGATTTTATATGGTAAGCAAGTAAGTGAAAATATAATTTCTTTTGAAAGTCATAATGATATAGCATCGGTATATGGATATATAGGAAATAGTGAAATAAGTAGAGGAAGCAGAAATAGACAAAGTATTTTTGTAAATAAAAGACTTATAAAAAGCGGCACTATAACAGCAGCTGTTGAGAATGCATTTAAATCATTTCTTACAGTGAATAAGTTCCCGTTTTTTGTACTGTTTTTAGATATATTCCCTGAATATATTGATCCGAATGTACATCCATCTAAAGCAGAAATAAAATTCTATGACGAAAGAAGTATATTTAAATTAGTATTTAATACAGTTCATGAAGCTTTAAGAGAATATTTAAGAGAATCTTTCGAAGTGGATGAAGAGGTTACTTTAAAAGAGTTAGAAAAAGTAGAAGAAATTCCAAAACCAGAATATAAGCAAGAAAGTATACATAAGGATTTTTTTCAAAACAATATAGATTTAAATAAAATTAAATTTGAAACTATACCAGTAGATTTAAAAAGTAGTGATATAGCAACTTACATGATAAAAGAGGATAAAGAGGAGTTTAAAAGAGAAACTGATTTAAGTCCTTATACAACTAATACTGAGGATAAGATAGAAACTGTTAATGCTAATTATGTAAAATATAATGAAGAAATGAAATTAAAAAAAAGTATTCCTATTATTAAAGAAGAATTAAATTTAAAAGAAGAATTAATTTCTAAATTTCCACCTATAAGAATAATAGGACAGTTTAATAACACTTATGTAGTAGGGGAATGTAATAAAGAACTTATTTTAATAGATCAGCATGCTGCTCATGAAAAATATCTTTTTGAAAAATATAAAAAATCTATAGAAAATTTATCAGTAGTTAGTCAATTATTAATTACTCCTATAATATTAGAATTAAGCTTTGATGAATATCCATATTATCAAGAAAATAAGGAAGTTTTTATAAAAGCTGGATTTAATATTGAAGAGTTTGGCAATAATACAATAAGTATTAGAGAAGTTCCAATGTTTTTAGGTAAACCGGATTTTAAAACATTATTTTATGATATTTTAGATGATCTTAAAAACATGGGAACTGGAAGTACTATAGATATAAAATATAATAAAATTGCAACATTAGCATGTAAGGCTGCTGTAAAAGCTAATGATAAGTTGACAATAAAAGAGATGGAAAAACTTTTAGAAGATTTAAGATACATGGATGATCCTTTTACTTGTCCCCATGGTAGACCTACAACTATAAAAATGACATTAACAGAGATTGAAAAGAAATTTAAGAGAATACAATAATACATTATAGGTTTGGGTGAGATATATGAAAAATTTATTAATTATTGCAGGACCTACTGCAGTCGGAAAGACAGAGATATCTATAAAGCTTGCCAAAGAAATTAATGGGGAGATAATTTCCTGTGATTCTATGCAGATTTATAAAGATATGGATATAGGTTCAGCTAAAATTTCAAAAGATGAAATGGATGGAGTAAGACATTATCTGATAGATATTATAGAACCTAATGAAGAATTTAGTGTTGCTGCATTTAAGGAAAATGCAGAAAATATTATAGAAGATATTTATAAAAGAGAAAAAGTTCCTATGGTTGTAGGGGGAACGGGACTTTATATAAATTCATTAATATTTAATTATAGTTTTGGAGACACAAGTAAGGATGAAGAGTATAGAAAAGAGTTAGAGAAAGTTGCTAATGAAAAAGGTAAAGATTATGTTCATAATATGTTAAAAGACATAGATGTTGAAAGTTACAAAAAGCTTTATCCTAATGATTTAAAAAGGGTTATAAGAGCTTTAGAGGTGTATAAAGTTACAGGGAAAACAATGAGCAAGTATTTATCAGAACAAAAAATATATGATATACCTTATAATGTTCATTACTATGTTTTAAATATGAACCGAGAAAATTTATATGAAAGAATAAACAAAAGAGTTGATATAATGATGGAAAAAGGACTTTTAAATGAAGTAAAGGAATTAAAAGACAAAGGCTATACAAAAGATATGCAATCCATGAAAGGTATAGGGTATAAAGAATTGCTTTTATACTTAGATGGAGAGATTTCACTAGAATGCGCAGTGGATATGATAAAACAATTTAGTAGAAATTATGCAAAGAGACAACTAACTTGGTTTAGAAAAGATAAAAGAGTAGTGTGGATTGATAAAGATAATTTTACTAATGATGAAGAAATTGTAAAATTTATAAAAAAGGATTTTAAAAAAAGAGAATTGTGTAATAATTAATATAACAATAGAATAAAATAGGAAGGATTTTCCTCGATAGTATAGAATAATATATAGGGAAGCTTTCTAAATTTTAGAATACATTATTGTTGATTAAAACCAAAACTATGGTAGATATGTATAGTTAATAGTTAGTAAATTGTTAACTGAAAGTCTAATGGATACATTTAGTATTTATCTATAATAAATAGTGAAAATTGGGGTATTTAAAAACTATGGAGGTGCTTAAAATGAGTAAATCAACAAATAATTTACAAGATATATTTTTAAATGGTGCAAGGAAGAACAGAATTCCTGTTACAATTCATTTAACTAATGGATTTCAAATAAAAGGAAATGTAAATGGTTTTGATAGTTTTACAGTTGTTTTATTTTCAGAAGGCAAACAAATGTTAATATACAAACATGCAATATCTACAATAACTCCTGCAAAGGCAATACTGTTCAATAATAATAACAATAATAATAATAATGAGGTTAAAGAATCTCAACATGAATTTTAAAATTAATTGAATTATTTTTAAGTTGATGATTTAAATATAATTTTATTGAAGTTATTAAAAAAACTCGGCAAAATAGCTGGGTTTTTTTATTTGTGTTAATAATAGGAAAAGCTAATGAATATATTATAACAAGAACAATTTAGTACTTATTAATGGAGGTAGAGAATTAAAATGAGTAAGAAATCTCAAATATTGCAATCTTTTAAGGATGGTAAGAGTATAGAAGAAATAATATCTCTTGGGTTTGAAGAAAAATATGTTAAAAAAATTATAAATCAATATAAAAAACAAAATGATTCAAAAGTAAATTTAGCAGAAAAAGAAGAAATTCATGAAGATGTAAAGGATGAATTAAAAGAAGATTTAGGATTTGAATTTGATGAATCTGTAGAGCAAATACAATGTGAGATTTTAAATACATCTCAAAAGGATTTAAGAGAAGTTATGGAGTTTTTAAACAAAAATACAGATAAAATAAAAGAGATAAATTTAAATATTATTTTAAATGGAAATAATGAGTGTGAGGATTATATAAAGACAGAAATTGATGAGTCGTATAATCCTATAGAACAAATTAAAAATGCTGGAGAAGAAAAAGTACGAGAGTACTTATCGAAATTAGATATAAAGGAATTAAAAGAAATAATGAAAAAACACACACCAGATCCTAAGAAAATAGCAAATAAATGGAGAAATAAAGAGAAAATAATTAACTTTATAGTTGAAAAATCAAAATAAAAAATAAAATTACATCATAAATGTTTAATTTTATAGTAAATTGTATGGAGGTGGAGTTTAAATGGCTACACCTCATTTTCTTTGTTTTGTTATATGATTTGATTATTATTTTTCACTATGGTAGTATTATGATGTTAATTAAGTAATAAGGAGAGAACATAATGTTAGACATAACTAAAGATTTTTTAATTAAAAATTTCAATGTAAATCAGGAAATAATTGAATTATCACAAAAGGCATTAGAAGATGTTAAAGATGAATTTAAAAAATTAGATGAAATAAAAGAATATAATCAGATGAAAGTTTTAAGTGCGCTACAAGAAGAAAGAATTAGTGAGATGCATTTTACAAATTCTTCAGGATATGGATATGGAGATATAGGAAGAGATGCATTAGATAGGGTTTATGCAAAAATATTTAATACAGAAGCAGCACTTGTAAGACCACATTTTGTTAATGGAACTCATGCTATAGGAGCAGCATTATTTGGAAACTTAAGACCTAATGATACTATGCTTAGTGTTTGTGGATCACCTTATGATACGTTACATAACATAATAGGAATTAGTGGTGAAGAAAATATAGGTTCACTTAGAGAATATGGTGTTAAGTATAAACAAATAGAATTAAAAAATAATAAAGTTGACATAGAACTTATGAAAACTACAATTAAAGAAGATAGTAGTATAAAGCTTGTACATATTCAAAGATCCACAGGTTATGGTTGGAGAAATTCATTATTGGTAAATGAAATAAAAGTTATAATTGAAGCTGTAAAAGAAATAAACCCAGAAGTTATATGCTTTGTTGATAACTGTTATGGAGAATTTATTCAAATTATAGAACCGACAGATGTTGGGGCAGATTTAGTAGCTGGATCTCTTATAAAAAATATAGGTGGAGGAATTGCACCTACTGGAGGATATATAGCTGGTAAAGAAAGCTACGTGAATCAAGCAGCTTATAGATTGACAATACCAGGAATTGGTGGAGAATGTGGTTCTACATTTGGTGTTATGAGAAGCTTATTCCAAGGATTGTTTTTAGCGCCGCATATAGCTATAGAAGCAGTTAAAGGAGCTATATTTTGTGCAAGAATAATGGAACTTTCAGGTTTTGAAGTATTACCTAAATATAATGATGAAAGAAGCGATATAATACAGGCAATAAAATTTAATGACAAAGAAAAGTTAATAAAATTCTGTAAGGGAATTCAAAAAGGTTCTCCAGTAGATTCTCATGTTGAATGTGAACCATGGGATATGCCTGGATATACTGATCAAGTAATTATGGCGGCTGGTGCTTTCATACAAGGATCTTCTATTGAACTTTCAGCAGATGCACCAATAAGAGAGCCATATATTGCATACCTACAAGGGGGATTAACTTTTGAACATGCTAAAACAGGAATATTAATAGCTTTATCTAAAATGATGTAAAAATAAAGCAAATTTAATCATTACAATTTTTGTTGTATAGATTTCAGAGTGTCGAAAAGTCGACACTCTTTGTTTTTGGCAAAAATATAGGGAAACAAGCTCCAATTTAAATTTATTCAATAACTTTAAAATATTTTCACACAAGATACAGTGTTGAATTTTAAGTTATTCGGAGCATGTCTCACTATTTTAGGTATCCAAATTTTGGAATGGACAATTTTAAAAGTCAACTTGGAACCCTATAACTTGGGTGATAAATTATTATAACAGTAAAAAATAAATACAATAGATAACAAATAGAATCTAATAGTATGGCTTAATTAATTCCTAGAAATTATTTAGTAAGAAAGATTAAAGCTGCAATAGATTCTAATTTTATCTTAATAAATAAAATACCCAAATATTAAAATAGACTGTATCAAATTGAGTTAAGAACTCTAATTTAATACAGTCACCAAACAGTTAAATAAATTATTAAATATATAAATCTATGAAGAATTAGTTGCATTAAATTTATACATAAGAATCTGAAGAGGCCAGTCACACTAATTGTGTGTTACACCACTTTAGATATAAAAAACTAATTAGCTTCTTACTTGATTATTAGCAACAGTTACTTGAATTACAGGTTGTTATTGCTCCAAGGGTTGCGTTGTTGATGTTAAGAGTATTAACAGTAACTGCACTAGTAACAGTTGCAACTACAGTATAGGTACAACAATCATCAAAGCAAGAATCACAGTCACAAACGAAGAATGAGAATATTTGTGATGAAACTAATGCTACTAACTCAAATGTCCATGCAGGTCCAACAGGAACAGGTGTAAGCTGCCCTCTACAAAGTTTAAATACTTGGAAGTTTATAACTCCTGTGAAAGCAACTGGAGCAACAAGATTACTTGCAAATTCTAGTTTTGTAATAGGTTTACAAAAACAAGAATTATTTAAAGTAATAGAACTAACTGTAAAATTTGCGCCAGCTACTGCACCAGTAGGAATTGTAGTTGCACTAGGAGTTCCACATTTTATAATAGTTGGGCATGGATTATTTTCTTTCTTAGAACAATTATGGTTATCATTACAATGTTTATGATTATCATTACAACAATTTTTTGACATTGAATTCATAAATGAACCCTCCTTTAATTTAGATAAATTTAATTAGAAATTACTAAATGGCAAATTAAATTGCATAGTAAATTTTTAATGTTTTTCCTATATTATATAAGCATTATAGGAAAATGGTGATGATAATCTGTTGATGTCATTTTACTAATTATACTATCGATCATCGCAATCGCAATGGCAATCGTGATCACAATCGCAATCACAATCTGGGAATAAAGGCTCTAAATTTTGATCTGGATAGAACTTAGGAATTGGAGCTTTTTCAAATCTTTCACATGGATTTTCTTCAGGCTCTTTTTCACATGGTTCTTTTGGAACTGGACAGTAGCCATAAGTAGGAATTAGAAGTTGTACAATAAGCTCACATTTTACAACGATGTAGTAGCCTAAAGTAATATCCAAAACATCATTACAGTTCTCATCTTTTAGTAATCTACCATCTAGAGCATTAGCAACCATTTCAAGTTTTATTATATTAGAATCTAAATCTTCAGCATTGTGAACAGGTATAAAGCTAGCAGAAATTTGAGCTACAGAATCAGGGCAGTAAAATTTCCCAATTACATCTGTTCTATTAATTTCAAACAATTCACTTTGATTCATACCATTTGCATCAATATAATCTGAATAGAAAGAAATTTTGTAAGAAATAACTAGTTTTTTAAAGCCTGGCTTCCCTATAAGTGGAATTTTTTCCACTGAAATTAATGTTAAATTAAAATCTCTACTATTAACATATATCTTTGGATTTATTAATGGATTGCTTCTTAATTCACAATCCGTTGTATTTGTATCAGAACCTGCACAGTATACAAGACATCTTTTTATTAAGCATTGATCAAAAATTTTAGGTACTTCAATGCAGACTAATTCAGAAGGGTCTGGCAAACAACCTTGTTTATTTACAAGACCGGGACGTGGTGAAAATTTGCTCAAATTAATGGACATACATTCTCCTCCTCTTTAAAAAATATAATAAATATAAGTTTATTTATTGCTTATAATGTATTATATGTTAAAAAATAAAAGTTGTGAAAAATAATTTTTTGTTTTATAGAAGGGCATAATAAATGTTCGCTAAGAATATAATTTTATAAAGGATGAGGTGTAGTAATTAGGATATATCCATATATGCTAATTATGCAAATGAGATGTAGGATTTTTCTGAGTTAACAATAAACAATTAATTTGTAAAATAATGTATAAAAAATGAAAAATAAAAATGAATAAAATTTACCATATTATTATGATGACCAGTAAAAAATCCTTATAGGCATAGAATAAATTATTTGTTTTGCAGATAGTCGGATGATTATAACTAAAACTTCAATATATATATGTTGCTAGCAAGAAATTGCTTTAAAAGGAACCAAAAAAATAAATAATTACATGTAGTTATTTATTTTATATGTCTAAGAAAAACATCTTGAAAATAGAGTAACTCCTAAAGGAATCATTCTAAGGATGAATAGGTCAATTTAAGTTGGAGGTGTTTTGGGGATTATTAAAGAAGATTACGGTTTTAGAAGATTGTTTATGTGTGGAGATGTTAAGGTTATAACTAAATTTTTATTAACGGTATTTGGATACAATGTCAATAAGCTATATAATAAAACCCTTCAGAAAGGAAATGGTAAGCTACTTCATAAGCAGCCATATTCGTAATTAAAGAAAAGTTAAATATAGGATAAATATGTTTTACCCTATATTTTGTTGTACCAAAAAATTTATTATTTAAAATTAAATACATAAAACTTGATGAATAAAATACCGAAATATTAAAATAGACTGTATCAAATTGAGTTAAGAACTCTAATCCAATACAGCCACCAAACAGTTAAATAAATTATTAATTAAATAAATCTATCGAGAATTAGTTGCATTAAATTTATACATCAAGATCTGAAGAGGTAAGTAACACTATTGTGTGTTACACCTACTCTAGATATAAAAAACTAATTAGCTTCTTAATTGATTATTAGCAACAATTACCTGAATTACATGTTGTTATTGCGCCAAGAGTTGCGTTGTTGATATTAAGAGTACCAGCAGTAAGTGCACTAGTAACAGTTGCAACTACAGTATAGGTACAGCACTCATCAAAGCAAGAATCACAGTCACAAACGAAGAATGAGAATGTTTGTGATGAAACTACTGTTGCTAACTCAAATGTCCATGCAGGTCCAACAGGAACAGGTGCAAATTGACCTCTACAAAGTTTAAATACTTGGAAGTTTATAACTCCTGCGAAAGCAACTGGAGCAACAAGATTACTTGCAAATTCTAGTTTTGTAATAGGTCTACATAAACAAGAATTATTTAAAGTAATAGAGCTAACTGTAAAATGTGCGCCAGCTACTGAACCAGCAGGAATTGTAGTTGCACTAGGAGTTCCACATTTTATAATAGTTGGACATGGTCTATCTTCTTTTTTACAACAATTATGGTTATCGTTAAAACAATTATGGTTATCATTACAACACTTATGGTTATCATTACAACAGTTTTTTGACATTGAATTCATAAATGAACCCTCCTTTAATTAGATAAATTTAATTAGAAATTACTATATGCAAATTAATTCATTATATAGTAATTTTTAATACTTCTCCTATAATATATGATTATTATATAAGAATGGTGATGATAATGTATTGATTTCATTTTACTAATTATATTTTCAATCATTGTCATCGCAATCTGGGAATAAAGGCTCTAAATTTTGATCTGGATAGAACTTAGGAATTGGAGCTTTTTTAAATCTTTCACATGGATTTTCTTCAGGCTCTTCTGCACACGGTTCTTTTGGAACTGGACAGTAGCCATAAGCAGGAACTAAAAGTTGTACAATAAGCTCACATTTTACAATGATGTAGTATCCTAAAGTAATATCTAAAACATCGTTACAGTTCTCATCTTTTAGTAGTTTACCATCTAGAGCAGTAGCAACCATTTCAAGTTTTATTATATTAGAGTCTAAATCTTCAGCATTTTGAACTGGTATAGTGCTAGCAGAAATTTGAGCTATAGAATCAGGACAGTAGAATTTACAAATTACATCTGTTCTATTAATTTCAAAAAATTCACTTTGATTGACACCATTTTCATCAATATAATCTGAATAGAAAGAAATTTTGTAAGAAATAACTAGTTTTTTAAAGCCTGGTTTCCCTATAAGTGGAAATTTTTCCACTGAAATTAATTCTAAATTAAAATCTCTACTGTTAATATATCTCTTTGGATTTGTTAATGGATTGCTTCTTAAATCACAATCTGTCATATTTGTGTCATGGCCTTGACCATATACAAGACATCTTTTTATTAAGCATTGATCGAAGATTTTAGGCACTTCAATACAGACTAATTCAGAAGGATCTGGTAAACGTCCCTGTTTATTTACAAGACCGGGACGTGGTGAAAAATTCCTCAAGTTAATGGACATAAATTCTCCTCCTCTTCAAAAAAATATAGTAAATATAAATTTTTTTATTGTTTATAATATATTGTATGTTAAGCGATAAAAGTTGTGAAAAATAATTTTTTATTTTATAGAAGGGCATAATAAGTTTTTACTAAAAATATAATTCTATAAAGGGGGGAGTGGAATGAGTAGTATATATCCATGGATATATGTTGATTATGCAAATAATGTATGGAAATTTTTTGAAAATAATAATAAAGAATTAGTTTATAAAATTATGTATGGAGAAGGAAAATGGACAAAAGAAAGTCTTATTGATAGAGATGTACTAGGGTTTGCTGTGTATGTAGATGAAGATGAAACAATACATATAGTTTACAGCAACATTAAAGGAGAATTGAAATACTGTACCATGAAGGATAAGCAATGGGTAGGAAAGATTCTCTATAAAATACAAATTGATGACTTTAAAATACAAAACTTAAAAGTTGAAATTAGTGGAGATAATATGCATATTTTTTATTTACTAGTAGGTAGTGATGATAGTGATGGTAGTGATCATGGAGTGTTAATGCATTGCATGTGGAATGGAAAAGAAACTAGAAGTACTACATTGCAGGATATTATGTTAGTACCTAATTTAAGAGAACACTATTTAATAAATGTAAATGAAAATAATAATATTGATATGTTTTTTATTACTGATGCAGGTGATGAGGTATCCTTAAACTATTATAGATTTGAAAATCTTAAATGGTCTCCTGTAAATAGGCTTTATGGCATTCAAGGTGATGATATAGGATTTGAAGTACTAAGAGATCAAGAAGAAATTCATATATTAAATAAGTCTAGAGAAGAGTCTATAAATTTTCTTGACCACGTTTATATAGATATAACTGGAAATATCCAAGAATTTAGAGTTCATGAAAGCAATAATAAATTAGAGGAACCTTTATTATTTATTGAAAATAATAAGTTGTATTCCTGTTGGTTAGAGCAAGGCAAGATTTTTTACACAGTTTTTAATGATGGAAAGTGGAGTAGTGCGTTCTACTTTGATAGAGGAGGTGAACTTGCAGTAAATCGATATAATTGTTTTATTCGTATCGATAATAAGAGTTCAATTAAATCAATGGGAGTTTATGGAACTAATGAGTTAGATTTGTGCTTATTCATTCCAAGTTGGTTTGTAGTAGATAATAAAGATTCGTTGAAATATGACGAGGTAGATAAAGTTAACACAGATACACCATATGAAGAAAAAACAGTTAAAAACTTAAAACTTGAATTATCTAGGATAACATCAGAGAAGATGAGTTTAGAAAGAAAAATTGATTCCTTAAAGATGCAATTACAAAAAAAGCAAAGATTTATGGAAGATTATGAAGAAAAAATTGTAAGAGTATTAGAACAAAAACATAAGGTGGAAGAAAATTATAATATATTCTTGGAGTTGCAACAGAAGACTCAAAAAGATTTAGAGGATATAAATCAGCGGCTATTAGAAGAAAGAGAGATTAAAACAAGTATTGAAAGTGAATTAGAAGAATTTAAAGAGGAAAATATAGTAATTAAACAGCAAATTAGGATGATAAGTGAAGAAAAGGAAAAATTGCATAAAGAACTTGAACTTGAAAAGAATCAATCCATTATGGAGCGATTATTAGGAAAAAGACCAAGTGAAATATAGAGTCACTTCTAAGATTTTAGATTATACAATAAAAAATAGAGAATTGTTATGATTTGCATTAAAAAATATATTATTCATATTTAGTCTATCATTTTCTTGCATATGTATAAATTAAAAAACATATAAAATATGGGTATTAATCTAAAAGTAGATAAGTATACACTGAAATTTACTTCTTATTAATAGGGCATGATATATATCAACATTTACTTTGAAAAACATTCAAGTAAAACTTGTTAGTTCTCCTAATAAAATCAATATTAGTTGTACTCAAGCAGTAAAGTTTAAAGAAATAGACAGAAAGTAGTACAAGAGGAGTTAAATAATAATATGTATCCTACTGCAGTATATAGGATTTTAAGATAAGGAAAAAATGAAAATTATGAATTAGTTGAAAAGATCTGGTTAACTGGATCTTTTCACGTTTTTTATTGAATAATCAGCACTCATAAAGCATATTCTTTAGTATAAGTAATTGAGGGGGAGAGCGACTTTATGATTGATAAAGGAGAAAAAACAATTTATTATATATCAAACTTAGGTACAGGCATGGTGTCTATTATTGATGGAGAAAATTATTGTATTATAAAGGAAATTGAAATAGGTCCAAGACCACAAAATATCATAGTAGATGAAAAAAACAATGTGTATATAGCCAGTGATAGAAATGGTAAAGTCACACTCATTAATGACTTATATGATTCTAATAAAACATGGCATATGCCTAATAATGGTAATATACAGGTGGATTCAATCAATCAGAATATCTATGTTTGTGATACTGAAGAGGTATGTATTTATAGTTTAAAAACTGGTGAAAAGATTGAATGCTTAACAGGTTTTATTGCTGCAGATAGCTTAAAACTTGATAAGGACAAGAAAAAAATATTTGTGTTGGATATTTTACAAAATGAAATAAAAGTTTATGATACATCAGATTTTCATTTAATTAAGAAATATAAAGATGTTGGGACTTCACCTAACTATATTCTCATATCGGAAAATGAAAAGGAGATTTATATTTCTAACAAAGGAGTTAATAGATTAAATTATACAAGTAATATTTCCGTGTTAGATATTGAAAGTGGAGGTATTTCATATATACATTTAGAAAAGGGATCTGCTATTACTGCCTTGGAGCAGGATGAAAAAAATTTATATGTAGCAAATAGTGGATTACATAGAATCGATGTTATAAATATATTAAAAAAAGAATATGTAGCAACAATAAAAACAACTCTAACAGAATTGCAAAGACTTCGATTATCTCCTGATAAAAAGAAATTACTTGTAACTAGTAGAAGTAATGATGGAAAGGGAGTAATTGATATAATAGATACTTCTAGTAACACTATTTTAGATACAGTTACATTTAAACAAAATAATAGTCTTCCATATGATATTGGAGTGATTAGTCAGAGTGAATTTGAAGTACAAGATGAATCTTTTATTTTTACGAATTCAGAAGATAAATTGAAACAAGAAAATGGAACTACAATACTTGCTAAAAAGGTTTTATCAAATTATCAAGAAAAAATAAATTTTCCTGAAGTGTCAGTTGATATATGCTTAGAAGAAACAGAAATTATAAATATAGAAGAAATTACATTTAAAAAATGTGAAATTATAAATGAAACAAAAAATAGAAGTATTATAGATGATAGGAAAGATTATTCAATAATACAATATAATTTTTATATCCCATATTGCATAGAATGTACTGACGAACAGCAACGAAAATATACTATTGAAGGAAGATTGGAGGGAACTCAAAAAGCTACATTATATATACCTGTTTATGCAGAGCAGCAGGGAGTAGAATTTGTAATCAATTCTTTTGCTAAATTAACAAGTACTCCAATTATTATTAATAAGAATTTGAAGTTTGATGTTAGTGTTTTGATTTCAACGAAAGTAATTGTGGATGAAATAGTATTTATTCCATTTTGTAAGGACTGTAGGATGTGGCAAAGGAAAGATGAAAAAATGAGGGGAAATAATGATTAACGAAAAATATGATTGTTATTTGATTAAGCAAAAAGATAATACAATCCTAAAGTTTTCTTATGATAGTGAAAAAGGGGTATATTATCAAATATTTATGAAGCATAACTGGTCAGATAAGAAGAGTATTTACAAGAAAAGTTTAAAATACTTCTATGTATTAGAAGAGGGCAATGGGAAAATTAATGTTTTCTGTCAGGATATTTGTGGTGATATTATTTTATGCACATTAGAAGGGATAAAATGGAATTACAAAACACTTCTCCATATGAAGTATGATTCAATTATGCCTATATATATTAGAGCATTCTTTCATTTAGGCCATATTCATTTGTTATATAACATAGTAGATAAACATACTTATTCAGAAGTATTAGTTCACCAAATTACTGAAAATGGAGTGAATTTGGGTAGTCCACAAATAATTAATAAATTAGATTATTATAATAAAATTCCATATTTTATTTATGAAGATTCTAAATCAAATCTAGTATTATTAAACACTATGTTAGATGGAAGGTATAAATTAACTTCTAGAAATTTTCATATTATTGAAAAGCGATGGGGAAAGCAAGAAGTTATATATACATCATTATTACCTTACGTAGATTTTACTTTTTGCGTAGAAGAAAGCAGAAATCATTATCTGTTTATTACTCAAGATAATCAGATTAATAGAGTAATTTATCAGTATAAAGAAATAGGATTACAAAAAAATGTTATACTGTTTCAATGTGAAAAGATTGATTCTTGTGTATTAATACTATTAAAGGGTGCATTATGGGCTTTGTGGATTTGTGATGATGATCTTTACGGATGTTTTTCTAAAAATCATGGACAAAATTTTAGTACTCCAAGGGTATATAAGCACTTTAATAAGGAAGTCCCTATAAAAGTATTTTACCAAGAATATTTAGAAGATAGAAAAGATAAATATTATTTCTATGAGATATACGCAATTAGTGTAAATGGACAAGAACAAATGTTTTTGCAAGAACTTTTAGAAAATTCAATAAACATACAAGAGGATGATAAAGGTGATTTATATGATACAGGAGAGGATTTAGATTATAAAATGATAGAACTAAAAGATTATTTTACAAAAATAGAAATACTTAAAATGGAAAAAGAACAATCTCAAGCAAAATTAAAAATTGCAGAAGAAGAACTGAAAAGATTGAATGAAGCTATGAAGTATGAAAAAAATCAAGCAATAAAGTTTAAATATCAATTTTATAAGGAAAAAGAGAAAGGTAAGCTATGCATCAATGATAATGATAAATTAAAAGAAAAAAATAGATATTTAGAGAACAAGCTGCTATTAAAGGATAAAGAAAAAATATCTATTGAAGAAAAATTAGTTGAAAAAGAAAACGAAAACGAAAGTTTAAAAAAGCAAATAAATCTTATGGAGATTCAAAATTTATCTAATTCTGAAAAGATTATAAATGAAGGTAATAATGAGAGATCTACACAAGAAAAATTTTCTTTGACCAAATGGTTATTTGAGGATTAAATATTTTTTCAATCTCTTATTGAATTTAAAATATGTAAAATAGATTTAACATAGAACAATAATGACTCAATACTTAAAAAACTGTAATCTCTAAAATTTTTATTGTAGAGATTACAGTTTGTTTTGTAAAAATTCATTTATAATGATATAATTTGCAAGTATAATAGTTGCAATGGACACTATAATAGATGATGATATAAAAATATAGCCTTATATTTAAACTTTAAGGAGAGAGATATATATGGAAAAAGATTTTAAAAATTTAAAAATACAAGAAAACATTATTAATGCTCTAAAATTACAAGGGATAAAAGTTCCTACATCAATACAAGGAAAAACTATAGAGCATATACTAGAAAATAAGGATTTAGTTGGTGAAAGTGAAACTGGAAGTGGAAAAACTTTAGCTTATTTACTTCCAATATTTCAAAAAATAGATATAGATAAAAAAGAAAATCAAGTTATAATATTAACGCCAACACATGAATTAGCAGTACAAGTACATAAAGTTATAGATAAGTTATCTAAAGACAGCAAAATGAACATAACATCTACAACTATAATTGGAAATGTAAACATAAAACGTCAAACTGAAAAGCTAAAAGAAAAACAACATATAATAATTGGTTCCGGTGGAAGAATATTAGAACTTATTAAAAAAAGAAAAATATCAGCTCATACAGTTAAAACAATTGTTTTAGATGAATGTGATAAACTTTTAGATGAAAATAATAGCCAGGTTACAAAGGCTGTAATAAAGACTACATTAAGAGATAGACAGCTTTTATGCTTTTCAGCAACTGTTACAGAAGAGGTATTAAAATTTGCTGATGAATCTATGAAAGAGTCAGTTATAGTAAAAGAAGATAAAGTTCCAATGGCTAATAAAAATATAGAGCATATGTGTTTTTTATGTGATAAAAGAGATAAAACATTAATGGTGAGAAAGTTAGTTGCAGCTTTAAAGCCTAAAAAAGCAATAGTGTTTATAAATAATAGTAATGATGTAGAGGTTATAACAGATAAATTAAAATATCATGGATTAAAGGCAGCCTCTATTTCAGGTGGAGATTTTAAATCAAGTAGAAAAAAATCTATGGATGAGTTTATAAATGGAAAAAGTAATATTCTAGTATCCTCAGACTTAACAGCTAGAGGGATTGATATAAGGGGAATAACACATATAATAAATATAGATTTACCTGAAAATGAAATGGATTATCTTCATAGGTCAGGTAGATGTGGAAGAGGAAAAAACAAAGGAGTTTCTGTGTCAGTAATTACGGAAATAGAAAAGCCATTAATAACTAAATTAGAAAATAAATTTAAGATAAGCATTCTTTTAAAAGAATTATATTTTGGTAATATAGTTAACGATGAAGAAAAGAAACAAATGAAGACATATAATAAAGTTAGCAAAAAAGGGAAAAAAGACAAACAAGAAAATTATAAAGAAAATAAGAAACAACATAACTCAAGTGAATATTGGAAAAATAAAAAGAATAAATAATTATTGTAGCAAAACACTATCAAATATATAAATGTTGATGGTGTTTTTCTTGAAAATGGAGGTGAAAAGTTATAAACTTCAACAGTTATAGGGAAACAAGCTCGAATTTAAATTTATTCAATAACTTTAAAATATTTTCATACAAAATGTAGTGTTGAATTCTAAGCAATTCAGAGCATGTCTCACTATTTTGGGTATCCAAGTTTTGGAATGGATAATTTTAAAAGTCAACTTGGAACCCTATAGCAAAGAGATTTTAAATTTATAATTGTAAATAAAGCAAGCTATATGCTATAATAGTGAACGTGTTTATATTGAGAACACTAATTGTAAAAAATATACTGATTTTAGGTGATTAGTTATAATTACAAAAGAATAAATTTGAATTATTTGGAGGGTACATATTAATGATACAAGCAACTAATATTAGTTTAAGATATGGTGGAAGAAAACTTTTTGAAGATGTTAATATAAAGTTTACTGAAGGAAATTGTTATGGAATAATAGGAGCAAATGGAGCAGGAAAGTCTACTTTCTTAAAAATATTATCAGGGGAAATAGAAGCAAATACTGGAGAGGTATCTATAACTTCTGGTGAAAGAATGGCTGTTTTAAAGCAAGATCACTTTGAATATGATGAAGTAGAAGTATTAAAAACAGTTATGATGGGTCATGAAAGATTGATTCAAATAATGGATGAAAAAGATGCATTATATGCAAAACCAGACTTTACAGATGAAGATGGAATAAAAGCATCAGAACTTGAATGTGAGTTTGCAGAATTAAATGGATGGGAAGCTGAAAGTGAAGCAGCTACATTATTAAATGGTTTAGGAATTACTGAAGAATTACATGCAAAATTAATGAAAGATTTAAGTGGTCCAGAAAAAGTTAAAGTATTACTTGCTCAAGCTTTATTTGGAAAACCAGATATTTTAATAATGGACGAACCGACTAACCACTTAGATATAAAATCTATAACTTGGCTTGAAAACTTTTTATTAGATTTTGAAGGAACTGTGATAGTTGTATCCCATGATAGACATTTCCTAAATAAAGTATGTACACATATGGCAGATGTAGACTTCGGAAAAATTCAACTTTATGTTGGAAACTATGATTTTTGGTATGAATCAAGTCAGTTAGCACTTCAAATGTCAAAAGATCAAAATAAGAAAAAAGAAGAAAAAATTAAAGAACTTCAAGCTTTTATAGCTAGATTTAGTTCAAATGCATCTAAAGCAAAGCAAGCTACTAGTAGAAAGAAACAATTAGATAAAATTACATTAGATGATATACAGCCATCTACAAGAAGGTATCCTTTTGTTGGATTTAAACCAGAAAGAGAAGCTGGAAACGATATTTTAGAGGTTAAGAACTTAAGTAAAACTATAGATGGAATAAAAGTTTTAGATAATATTAGTTTTAGAGTAAATAAGAATGATAAAATAATATTTTTAGGTGAAGGTATTGCAAAAACTACTTTATTTAAAATTTTAGTAGGAGAACTAGAAGCAGATAATGGTGAGTTTAAATGGGGAGTTACAACTTCTCAAAGTTATTTTCCAATCGATAACTCAAAGTATTTTGAGGACTGTGACTTAACTTTAGTTGATTGGTTAAGACAATATTCTGAAGAAAAATCTGAAAGTTTTATAAGAGGATTTTTAGGAAGAATGTTATTTTCTGGAGAAGAAGCATTAAAAAAATCTTCTGTATTATCAGGAGGAGAAAAAGTTCGTTGTATGTTATCTAAGATGATGTTAAGTTCCGCTAATATATTAATTTTAGATGAACCAACTAACCACTTAGATCTTGAATCGATAACATCTGTAAATAATGGACTTATAAACTTTACAGGAACATTATTCTTTACATCACATGATCATCAATTTATTCAAACAATAGCTAATAGAGTTATAGAAATAACTCCAAATGGAATGATGGATAGAGCGATGACATATGATGAGTATTTAGAAAATGATGAAATTCAAAGTAAAATTCAAGAAATGTATAAGAAGTAATTTATAAAAAATGGCCTAAGATAATTTTATTATCTTAGGCCATTTTTATAGTTATAAGTATGGAAAACATATGAAAAAATGGAACTTAACTTCTAGAGGGGGAATAGAATATTATAAATAGCACTTTTGAGGTGATTTTTATATGGGTATGAACATAAAAGTAGAAGAAAGTATTATAAATAATTCTAACAATTATTGTAGCGATATAACAATAGAACATAAACAGATAGGAAGTAGTGGAGTGAATTCTGGTGAAAAAAAGTTAAATAAAGCAAAAGTTCCTGTTTTACTTGCTACTGTATTCATGAAAACTACTATATTAGAAGAGGTAACAATTCCAGAAGGTTATATAAGTATAGAAGAATGTAAAAGAGATGTTTTTATAAAAAATTGCAAAATTTTATATGACAACTTAATTGTTGAAGGATATATATTAAAAGATATTTGTTATGCTACACCTAAATATAGTGATAGTAATTTGAAAAAATATAATTTTTGTGAAAACTATTTAAGAAATGTGAAAATAAAAATTCCATTTAACATTTCTACTATTATAAGTGAACTTAATTCTAATAGTTTTACAGAAAATAAAAATGGTAAAGTTTTAAATAAGGATAATAAAAAAAGATATTTTGAAGAAAATTTCAATACATCGTCAATATGTGAAAATTATTTTAAAAATTCTTTGACTTTTAATGATTTGCCTTATGGTGATTTAACTGGTTGGACAATAGAGGGAGTAGATAATTATAAAAGGGAAAATAAAGATACTAAACTATATAAAGTATTTAGTGAAAAAATTTCATTAAATTTGAATTTTGATATATATGTAAAAAAATATGTAGAAGTGACTATTATTTAATAATATATATAAAATAATAATTAATTTATTTAAAAAATGTTTAGTTATAATAAATTGTTTGCAAAAAATGTAGAGGAGTGTAACAAAAACAAATAAATACAATATATTATAGTATAAAGCTTGTAATACAGCTTTAGTTATATATTGTGATTACACTATATTTTGAGGTGAAAAAAATAATGAGCAATAATTGTATACCAAACTTATTACCAAGTGGATGTCCAACACATGATTGTAGTGATATAGAACTAGAATCTACTATATTAACACCTACAGGAACTTCTCATAGAAGACATGGCGAAAAGAAAATAAAAAAAATAGGTGAAGCAAAAATTAGTGGTGTAATAATTGATCACGTTCAAATTCCAGAGGGATTTGTTGAAATAAAAGGAATAAAAAGAACTCCTATAATAAACCAATGTAAAATAATAGATCATATGCTAATTGTTGAAGGATATATTATAAAAGATATAAAATATGCTACTCCTATAGATCCAACAATAGACACAAGTAGATGTAGAACTTACAGAAATAATTTAAATGATATAATTATAAAAGTACCATTTAGTTTTGCTAGTCCATTAGATAGACGTATAAGATTGCCAAGACCGGAAGCAAGAGAAAAAAGAAGGTTTGAATATTATAACAATACAATAGAACCATGTGATAAGGGATTTATGGGTCAATCATTATGTGATGGAGAAGAATTTGAAAGTGTAACATTATTTAGACCTCCTTTTGCAGAATTAATATCATGGTCAATACGAGAAGGAGACATTTTAAGAAAATGTGATGAAAATTGCTGTGAGGGAGAACTATATTCTATATTTACAGAAAAAATAGTATTAACTCTTGAATTTGATATATTTAAAATTGAAATAGAAAGATGGCATTATAGTGCAGAACCTGATGGTAAAGGATGCTATGTTGTAGATGCTGATGAAGCAGTAGAAGATGATGAAGCAGTAGAAGATAATCAAGATTAGGATAGAAGAATATATATAAAATTGAATATTGAAAGTTTAAAAATAATGCAGAGTTGTAACAACTCTGCATCTTTTTTATAAAATAATATTATAGCAATGTTATGGTGGGGTATATATGGAATTAGAAATATTACTAATAAAAATAGCTGTGGGATTGATAATAAAAAAAATTAAAATTGATTCTAAAACCTTAAATTATATATTACTATATTTATATTTAGAAGAAATTGATCAAACATCTAAAAATAAAAAAAAAACAATAAATAAAATTAAGGATAGTAGTACTTATAAGATAGATTCAAAAGAACATAGTAAGAATACCGAAGTTGATAATACAAATATTAAAAAACATTATAAAAAGAGTAGGATATTAAATGATGATGATTATAAAAAAAACTATAGAAATTCATATGAAGTTAAGCCTGATTATAATAGTGTTGATTTAAATAAAATACAAGTTTGTGATAGTGCATCAATAGAAGGATATAAAAAAGACGATGTTGTTTTGAAAAAATCACAAGATGATAAAAGCATAAAAAAAGTAGAAGTTCAATTAGCTAATACAATTATTAATGATTTAGTAGTAGCAAATGTGGAATTTAATTTTCCAGTACTTAAAATATTGAGTGTTAGCAGTG
Organism: Clostridium sp. CTA-19; assembly: GCF_054767855.1. NCBI lineage: Bacteria > Bacillati > Bacillota > Clostridia > Eubacteriales > Clostridiaceae > Clostridium > Clostridium sp. CTA-19. Next base: position 146,036 of record NZ_BAAABH010000004.1, read on the forward strand.
AACTTTTTATTTTAAATTCAAACTGTGCAAAAAGTAATAAAAATAATAAAGGGATACTAATATATGAAGGGATTTTATCTATAACGATAAAGTATTTAAAACCTAAGGATATTATAAAAAATGGTTTTTCATGTGAAAGTGGATATTATGTGATTTATATGCCTTTAGAAGGGGCTAAGGAGGTAGATTTAGAGTTTAATCCTTTTACAAATAATAAAACTGTAATAAAAGACATAAAAATGATTATATCAAAATATACGGAAAATATACTGACAGAATTTGTACATTGTTCACAGGAAAGTGGTATATTTAAAATTAAATATAAATTTGTAAATTCTTTTAATTATAATGTTGAAATATTAGAAGAAAAAAAAGTATTAATGTAGGATTACAAGTCTTAAATTTAAGTCACTTAAATATTTATTAAATTGTTATTAAAATAAATAAATGTTAAGAAAGAAGCGCATTAATATATTGCGCTTCTTATTAAAGTTAAAAATTTAAGCTTTATATGGGTTAATATGAACCATACAATGTTTTATATTAGAGTTTTCTTCTATTAAATTATGAACCTTTGTTGCTATTGAATGACCTTCATCTACTGTAAGGTTAGAATTTACGGAAACTGAAACATCTACATAAATTTTATTAGCATGAAGCCTTGTTCTTAGCTTATCTATACTTTCAACTCCATCTATGGATTTTATTTTATTTTCTATTTCTAACACTGTATTTTTATCTGCAGATTGGTCTATAAGTTGAGATATACTTTCTTTTGCTATATTATAAGAAACTTTGATTATTAAAATAGAGATTACTAAAGCTACTAATGAATCTAATACAGGGAAACCCATTCTAGCGCCTAAAATTCCTAGAAGCGCTCCAATTGATGATAATGAATCAGATCTATGATGCCATGCATCTGCTTTTAAAGATGGACTGTCTATTTTTTTAGCATATTTCATTGTGTAAAAATACATCCATTCTTTAGTGATTATAGAAATTATAGCTCCTAATATCGCAATGGAAGTTGGAACACTAAGATTTCCTGAAATTATGTTCTTAATACCAGTAAAACCGATACCAATAGCTACTATAAAAAGTAATATAGATAAAAATAGTGAAGATAAACTTTCTATTTTTTCATGTCCATAAGGATGAGATTCATCAGCAGGTTTGCTAGAAAGTTTTAAACCTATAATAACACCTAAAGTGCTTATTATATCTGAAAAAGAGTGAATTCCGTCTGCTATCATTGCATTACTTTTAGATATAATGCCAATAAAAATTTTTACAAAAGATAATAGTCCGTTAACTATTATAGTGTTTTTACTAACCTTTACTCCGATTTCTAAATTGTTATTCATAATTCCTCCATTATCAATTGATATAACACAAAAAGTTTGTTTATATATAAGTATACTAACTATAATATACTAAAATTCCTGTTTTGTGAATAAAAATTATATAAAAAGATATGTGGATTCTATTATCAATTGAGAATGAAAACAGCGGTTATTTAGTAATGAATATAAATAATATATAATGGGAAAAATAATTTTTAAATTATATAAATAAAATAAATGATAAAAACTATTGACAAAATTAAGGATATGTATATAATGTAATATATAATTTAATGAAAAAATCAATGAAAAGGATAGTACTTTCTTTAAAGAAATTAAGCGAGTAAGGAACTGGTGTGAGCCTTATATTTCAAAGAAGCTTAAGTGGGGACATAAAAGCATAGCAATTGCTATAGGAAGAGAGCCTTGGAGATGCAATTTTAGAAAGTTAGTTTAATATAAGCTAACAAAGGATTGCCGCTAAATAGCGTTAAATTTTGAGAGGATCTTATAATTAAGATCAAATAGAGTGGTACCACGGATATTTACCCGTCTCTTTACTTTTGTAAAGAGGCGGTTTTTTTATTATAAAAAATTAGGAGGAATTTTAAATGGATTATAAAAATCATATAGCAAGTATATTATCTTCAAATGTAGATATATCAATAGATGAGTTAGAAAAATTAGTAGAAATACCACCAAAGTCAGATATGGGTGATTATGCATTTCCTTGTTTTTCATTAGCAAAATCAATGAGAAAAGCACCACAAATGATTGCACAAGAATTAAAAGAAAAAATAAAGGATAATAACTTTGAAAAGGTTGAAGCTTTTGGACCATATTTAAATTTTTTTGTTAATAAAGAGATTCTTATAAAAAATACTATAGAAAAAATTTTAAAAGAAAAAGATTTATATGGTAGTAATAATGATGGGGACGGAAAGAATGTAATAGTTGAGTATTGTTCAGCTAATATTGCAAAACCTTTCCACGTAGGACATTTATTTACTACAATGCTTGGAAATTCTTTATATAAATTATTTAATTTTCATGGATATAATGCCATAGGAATAAATCATTTAGGTGATTGGGGAACACAGTTTGGTAAACTTATATACGCTTATAATAATTGGGGAGATGAAGAAGCTTTAGAAAAAGAACCAATAAAAGAGATGTTAAGGGTTTATGTTAAGTTTCATGATGAAGCAGAAAAAGATCCATCTCTTAATGATGAAGGCAGAAGACATTTTAAACTACTTGAAGATGGAAATGAAGAAGAAGTTAAACTTTGGACTAGATTTAGAGATTTAAGTTTAAAAGAGTTTGACAAGTTATTTAAAATGTTAAATGTATCTTTTGATTCTTTTGCAGGCGAAAGTTTTTACAGTGATAAAATGGATGCAGTTATAGAAGAGATAGATGAAAAGGGTCTTTTAACAGATAGTCAAGGAGCAAAGGTGGTTATGCTTGATGAATACAATATGCCTCCTTGTATAATAAAAAAGGCAGATGGAGCTACTATATATGCAACTCGTGATTTAGCAGCAGCATTTTATAGAAAGAAAACTTATGACTTTTATAAAAATATATATGTAGTTGCAAAGGACCAAGCACTTCATTTCAATCAAGTATTTAAAACAATAGAACTTATGGGTCATCAGTGGGCTAATGATTGTACACACGTAGGATTTGGGCTTGTAAGATTTGCTGATAAAAAGCTTTCAACAAGAAAAGGTGATGTTGTATTTTTAGAAGATTTATTAAATGAAGCAGTAGCTAAAACTTTAGAAATAATAAATGAAAAGAATCCTGAATTAGAAAATAAGGAAGAAGTGGCTAAAAAAGTTGGTATAGGTGCAATAGTATTTACTTATCTTAAAAATAATAGAGAAAGAGATATAATATTTAACTGGGATGAAATGCTAAGCTTTGAAGGTGAAACAGGTCCTTATGTACAATATACTTATGCAAGAGGAAGAAGTATATTAAGAAAAGTTGGAGAAGGTTTAGATGAAAATATAGATTATAGCAAATTAAATTCTAAGGAAGAATTTGAACTTGTAAAAGAACTTGGAAACTTAGAAAATGTAATTAATTTTGCGTTAGATAAGCTTCAACCATGTATGGTAACAAGATATTGTATAGATGTTGCTAAAGCATTTAATAAATTTTATAATGCTCACAACATAGCAAACTCAGAAAGTGAAGAAATTAAAAATGCAAGAATTAATCTTGTAAAGGCAACACTTCAAGTATTGAAAAATGGATTGTCTTTAATAGGTTTAGAAGTTGTAGAAAAAATGTAAAAAATAAAAACAGGAGCTATTGGAAAATTAACTAATAAAAGTTAATCGGTCAATGGCTCCTTTTATGTAGAATTACATTTATTTCAATAATAATTTATATGTGTAAAATATTATTGAATTTTAAATTTGTTAGATTAAGAAAATTTAAGATTAACAACATACTGTAGGATTCCAAATTAAATTTTAAACTTATTCATTTATAAAATGAGAAAACTCAAATTAATATTTTATCAATAACTAACAGATTATTTTAGTTAAAAGTTAAGAGTGAACAGTTGTAGTTATTACTACTCACTTCGTTCCTAGTAATTCTCCACGTATCTTTTTATAAATTTGCAAAGCAAATTATATTGATAGATTTTTTAAAATCATTTTCAGAAAGTGGTTGCCACTTTTATCCTAAATCCTTAATTCATAATTCTTAACCAACTATATTTGTACTTATTTTTCTTAACTGATAACAAAAATTTGATGAATAAATTTAAATGGGAGCTTGTTTCCCTATAATAGTTCCAAAAATGTACTTTGCAATAAATAGTTAGACGGCGAACTTATTTTGATAGTCAAACCATTTGAATATCAAAATAAGTTATGTTATAATGTGATATCTTGATAAGATATCGTTTATTTAAAATTTATTGAATATTAATATTTTAAAATAGCAAACTATCTTAAGGACAATTAATAAACAATAATTTAGAAAGTGATTTAGTAGAGAGTATAAAGTGAAAAAATATATATAATGAAGGGATTGGAAGGAGGAAGTTACTAAAATGGATATTTTAGTAGCGAAAGTAAATGGATATAAAACTTATAACAGATTCTGCTTGTGATTTACCATTAAATTATATTAAAGATAACAACATAGAATTTCTTTCTTTAGGTGTGAATATAAATGGGAATTATATTTTAGATGATTTAGGTGATACGTTAAAGTATGATTACTTTTACAAGGAATTAAGAGATGGCAAAGCGGCATCTACATCTCAAGTAAATATCTATGCTTTTGAAGAGGTCTTTGAAAAATATGTTAAAGAAGGTAAGAGTATAATATATATAGGATTATCTTCAGGTTTAAGTGGTACGATTAATAGTGCTAATATCGCAAAACAAAATATTTTAGAGAAATATGAAAATGCAGATATAAATATAATAGATTCTATAAGTGCATCTTTAGGAGAAGGGGCATTAGTGTATTATGCTTGTGAGATGCTAAGAGAAGGTAAGGACAAATGTGATGTTGTAAATTGGTTAGAAGAAAATAAAAGTAAGATATTACATGCTTTTACTGTAGATGATTTATCCCATTTAAAAAGAGGCGGAAGAATTTCATCTGCAGCAGCAACAGTTGGATCTTTATTGAATATAAAACCTATACTTACTATAAATAATGAAGGTAAAGTTGTTCAAGCTGGGAAAATAAAAGGAAGAAAAAAAGCAATTAAATATTTAGGAGCTCAAGTTAAAGAAAAAGCACTTAATATAGAAAATCAAGTTATATTTATAGCCCATGCAGATTGTGAAAAAGAGGCGCATGAACTTAAAGAAATAATTTTAAAAGAAAATAATGTAGAAAAGGTTATTTTAAATTCTATGGGAGCTGTAATTGGAGCACATGGTGGCCCGGGAACGCTTGCTGCTATTTTTATTGGAGAATGTAGAGATAGTTAAATAATTGGTAGAAAGTTTACTTTATTAAGATATGAAGTAAACTTTTTTATTTTGAAACTATATTAAAAATATGTTAAATTGTATGAAATATGTAAAATAATTTTAATTATATAATACTATTATAATATAGGGAGGGTATGAATATTATGATAAGTATTTTATGTTTTTTAGCTATGATAATTTTCATGTTTTATATAATTTGTATTACCTGTAAGTTTATTATAAAAGGTGTTGGAATAGGGCTAGGCATTTTAATCAGTATAATAGCATCCATAATTATATTAGTTATAATTCTTCCAGTGATAGCCTCATTAGGCATTATAGGGGTAACTATAGGTGGTATTTTAACCAGTATAATTGCAGTATTATCATTTATAGTATGTAGTCCTTTTTTTGTTGGTTTATGTGTATTAATTATTTTAATATATATATGTAAAAGATAGAAATTAGAATAAATAATTATTTAAAAAATATATTAATGGAGATGAATTTTTACTGACAACTAATTTCTATGGATTTATTCTATAGAGATTTTTATATAAAATAAGGTGACAACAGATTTTAAATTTGTTGTCACCTTATAAATTTTATAGAAAATTAGTCTTTACTAGTTTATTTTAAAAAACATTAATTTTAAAAGTCAATTTGCAACCTATATATAATAATACTTTGTTGACTGAAAAAAATCTTTTGAATATAATTGTATTATTTAAGTAGTGTGAGGTGGGATGATTTACTATGATTAACATAATTATATTTTTACTATTAGTTTTAGTGCTAACAATAGTATATTTAGTTAACTACTCTTATAAAAAAGTTATATTAGGAAAGAAGAAAGATAAAGAAGAAGCTTTTAATGTTTTAAAAAATAGAGGAAGCTATGATGTAAATTTATACGATAGTATAGAATATGAAAATTTAGAAGTTGTAAGTAAGGATGGATATAAACTTAAAGGATATTATATAAATAAATTTCCTAATAATAAAAAGGTTATTATATTATGCCATGGATATACAGCAAATCATTATTTAACTCTTCAATATATTGATATATTTTTAAAAGATGGATTTAACATATTACAAATAGATGTAAGGGCTCATGGTGCTAGTGATGGGGAATATCCAACTTACGGTATATTGGAAAGAGACGATTTAGATATATGGGTTGAAAAAATTAAAGAAAAGTTAGGTGAAGATGCTATTATAGGATTGTGTGGTCAATCTATGGGAGCTGCAACTGTTCTTATGTATGGTGGAAGACATGAAGAAAAAATAAATTTTATAATAGCTGATTGTGGATACTCAAATGGAAAGGAAATTTTAAAATATCAATTTAAAAAAGCTAAGGTTCCTCTAACGCCAATATATCCATTTCTAAATATGGTATTTAAAATCAAATGTAAGTTTTCAATGAATGATGTATCACCAATAGATGATATAAAAGAAAGTGAAATTCCAACTTTGTTTATACATGGAACAGCAGATACTACAGTTCCATGTTTTATGAGTGAGGAAATGTATAAAGTTAAAAAAGGGAAAAAAGATAGATTACTTATAATTGAGGATGCAGGTCATGTTGTTGCATATGATAAAGATAAGAAAAAATATGAAGATATAGTTCACAAATTTATAAATAGTGTTTTAAATTAAATTTAAATCTAAACTAGCTACCTAAAATTATAATTTTAGGTAGCTAGTTTTACTTTTATAACAATTAAAAATTTTGGTAAGATTTATGAATAAAAAACAATCATAGGTAGAATATTAGTTTTAAATATAAAAAATTCATGGAGGAGGGATTAATTTGAAAAGAGTAAGTATCACTCTAATTTCAATATTAATATGTTTAATAGGGTATTCAAATTGTTATGCTAATCCAATTGATGTGAAAAATGTGTTTGATTTAAAGTATAATAACAAAAAACTATATGAAAAAGAGTATTTAAATAATGAGATTATGGTTTATGGAAAAATATACAAAATAACTGAAAAGGATGATGAGATAGCAATATTTATAAAGGAACACAATTCTCCATTAGAAAATACACCTACAATTGATTTAGATAAAAGAGCAAAATGTATAATGAAAAGTTCTGATATAGAAAAAATATGTGATTTAAAAGTATGGACAGAAGTATCAATAAAGGGCATTTTGACAGAGTGTGGAGTTAGAACATTAAAATTAGATAACTGTACAATATATGAAAATATAGGTAGTAATTAAGGAGCTGTAAATATGAAGAAAAAGTTTGCTATTTTTGCGATTATAATAACTGTATTTTTGTGTAAAAATACAGTTGCAATAGAACCTATGACGTTAAAAGATGTAGTGATGATGCAATATAATGAAGTTAAATATAATAGAACTAAAGATACTGAAATAGTAGTAAAAACTACTATTGATAAAATTGAGAAAAAAGATGAAAAAATAATAATAAAATCTATTGAAGATTATAATATTATTAGAGGGAATTTTGAATTTGAATGTTATGATATTGAGCAAATAGAAAGTTTAAAAAAAGGTGATAATATATTAATAAAGGGGACTTTAAAAAAAATTAACGATGGTTTTTTAGGATTAGTAATATATATGGAAGATTGTAAATTAGAAAGTTTTTAAATATATAGAATCAAACTAAAATACTACTTCATAATTTTATGTAAAAAATTAATAGACATAAGAAACCTACAATATTTTCAATGTAGGTTTTTATTATTTGATAAATTATATTTAATATGAAAAAATGTTAATAGAAAAATAAGTAATAAAATGTAACTTTATAGAATATACTGATAGATATTGTACAAACTATAGCCTTTTTCTATTGGAATAGAATTGATAAATACTTTAAAATACAGTTGAAGAACAGTGAAAAGGAGGGGCCTTATGGACAAGTTAATTATTAAGAAAGATGAAATGACACCTAAGGAAAGGATGGCTGCTTACTCTAAAGGTTTAAAAATAGACAGAATACCATGTATGCCACAAATGGGAGTTACAATGGCACCACTTATGGGTATAACAACAAATCAGTATTATAATTCTGCAGAATACATGGCAGAACTTGAAATATTTTTATTTAATAAATTAGGTCATGATTCAGTAGGGGTAGGAACTACTTTAAGAGGAGTAGCAGAAGCTATGGGAAGCAAAATTGCTTATCCTAATAATGGGGTATCTTATTTAGAGGAACCAGTATTAAAAGATATAAGATTAGTAGATAATCTTTCACCAGCAGATCCATATAAAGATGGGAAATTACCATTAGCTTTAAAAGCGCTAGAAATTATAGTAAAAAAAATAGGTGATAAAGTAGATGTGGGAAGTGATATAGCAGGACCACTAAGTGCAGCAGCAGCTGTAGTTGGAACAGAGAACTTATTAAAAGGCATGATAAAATATCCTGAGAAAGTTCATACATTGTTAGAAATAGTAACAGAAACAAACTTAAGGATAGTAAAAGCTTTTGCAAATTTAGGTGTAGATTTAGGAATGTCAGATCCAGTGTCATCTACAAGCTTAATAAGTGTAAAACAATTTAGAGAATTCTCTATGCCTTATGAAAAAATGTGTGTAGATAAAATGAGAGAGCTTTCTGGAAAAGGAACGAGCATACATATATGTGGTAAAAGCAAAGAGATATGGGAATCTATTTTAGAAACTGGTGTATCTTCTTTTAGTATTGATAATGCTGAAGATATAGAAGAAGCTAAAAAAATATTAGGACCTAAAGTGTGTATTTCAGGTAATGTTAAGCCTGTAGATACTATGAGAAATGGAACAATTGAAGAAATAATGAATGAAGCTAAATTATGTATAAAAAAGGGTTATGGAAGTCCTAAGGGATATGTTTTAAGTACAGGATGTCAAATTCCTATGGGAACACCAATTGAAAATATAGAAGCATTTATGAATGCAGCTAGAATATATGGAAGATATCCAATTAATGTAGATGAACTTTAATATAAAAGGGTAATAAAAAGGTAATAAAAAGGTAATAAAAAGTAATCATATAGTTTTGGAAAAGAGGTAGTTATTGTGAATAAAGAAGAATTATTTAAAAATATTAGTGATGCCATAGTAGATATGGAGGAAGATATAACTAGAGAGTTATGTGAAAAATCTTTAGAAGTGGGTATTCCTGCTTATGAAACTATAAATAATGGATTAATTAAAGGTATGGATAGAGTGGGAAAATTGTATGAGGAAGAAGAATATTTTCTTCCAGAAGTACTAATTTGTTCAGATGCGATGAATGAAGGATTGGGTATTTTAAAGCCTCATTTAGATAGAGGAATATTAGATAAACCATTGAAAGTTGTTATAGGCGTTATAGAAGGAGATACTCACGATATAGGAAAAAATTTAGTGAAGGTAATGATGGAAGCGGCAGGATTTACTGTATATGATTTAGGTAGGGATGTTCCAATTACTAGATTTGTTGAAGAGGCAGAAGAAAAAGAAGCAGATATTATTTGTATGTCAACACTTATGACAACAACTATGCCAGGAATGAAGACTGTTATAGATAATTTAAAAAATAGAAATATTAGAGAAAGATTCAAAGTTATGATAGGTGGCGGTCCAGTATCTCAAAAATTTGCTACTGAAATAGGTGCGGATTTTTACACAGTTGATGCAAATGAGGCAGTTAGAAAAGTAAAAGAAGTCTTTGTAATCTAGAAATATAGATAATTTAATAATTATTATATGGGAAAATGCTCTTAATTTTTTATAGAGCATTTTTATATATTAAAAGGAGTTGTAGGAAAGTATGGAGGAAATTATTATTAAGAAAGATGAAATGACTTCTAAAGAAAGAATGTCAGCTTTTTCAAAGGGATTAGAAATTGATAGAATACCATGTATGCCGCATATGGGAGAGTCTATGGCACCACTTATAGGAATAACAATTGATGAGTATTATCACTCAGCAGATAAAATGGCAGATTTAGAAGAATTTCTGTTTAATAAATTAGGTCATGATTCAGTTGGGATAAATACAACATTAAGAGGTGTCGGAGAAGCTTTAGGAAGTAAATTAGTTTTTCCAAAGAATAATATATCTTATGTTGGAGAACCAATATTAAAGGATATAAAAGATGTAGACAATTTAGATGTTATTAACCCATTTAAAGATGGAAAGATTCCTATTTGTTTAGAGGCATTATCTAAAGTAGTTGATAGACTTTCTAAAGTTGTAAATGTGGGATTTAATCTAGCTGGACCACTAAGCGCAGCTTCAGCTGTTATAGGAACAGATAAACTTTTAAGAGCTATGATAAAAAATCCTGATAAACTTCATACTCTTTTGGATATTGTTACACAGTGCAATATGAAAATTATAGAAGCTGCATCAAATTTGGGTGTAGGTTTTTCAATGTCAGATCCAGTATCATCTACAAGTCTTTTAAGTATAAAGCAATATAAAGAGTTTTCTATGCCTTATGAGAAAAAATGTGTTGACAAGGTTAAAGAAACAACTGGTGGAGGAATGGGTATCCATATTTGTGGTAAAAGTAAAGAAATTTGGGATTTAGTAGCTGAAACAGGAATAACATCTATAAGTATAGATAATATTGAGGATGTTAAAGATGCAAAAGATATATTAGGTAACAAAATTTGTATTTCAGGCAATGTTAAACCAGTAGAAACTATAAAAAATGGAACCATAGAAGAAATTATGAATGAAGCTAAAAGCTGTATAAAAAAAGGTTATGGAAGTCCTAAAGGATATATATTAAGAACTGGATGTCAAATTCCTACTGGAACTAAAATTGAAAATATAGAAGCTCTTATGAATGCAGCTAGAATATATGGAAGATATCCTATAGACATAAGTAAACTTTAAAAAATTAAAAGGGAAGGTTTTAGTTATGAATGAAAAGGAAAGATTATTAAAAGTTTTAAAAGGTGAAAAGGTAGACAGGCCTCCAGTTATATGTCCAGGTGGTATGATGAATGCAGCTGTTACTGATATATTAAAAGAAATTAAAGAAAACCACAATTGTGATTTAGAAGGTATGGTAATGGCAGCAAAAATGGTGAATGAAGAAATTGGCTTTGAAAATTATGGAGTACCATTTTGTATGACTGTTGAGGCAGAACCATTAGGTATAGAATTAAGTTTCGGCGATAAAACAGTAGAGCCAAGAGTAACAAAATATAATGAAGAAGAGATAGGGGAAATTATTAAAAAATATGATATAAATCCTATAAAAGATAAAAGAATGCCAATTATTTTAAAGGCTATAGAAAAACTTAAAAATAATGAAGTACCAGTGATAGGTAATATAACTGGTCCCATAAGTACTGCAACTTCTATTGTAGATCCTTTAAAGCTTATAAAAATGTTTAGAAAAGATCCAGATTTAGCATATGAATTTATAGAATATGTAAATGATTACTCTATAGACTATGCAAAAGCTATGATTAATGCAGGAGCAGATGTTATAGCCATATCAGATCCTACAGCTACAGGTGAAATTCTAGGAAGAAAAAACTTTGAAAAATTTGCTTATCCTATGTATAAGAAGTTTTTAACTGAAATACATGAACTAGATACTCCTGTAATAATCCATATTTGTGGTGATACAAAAAATATTATAGAAAGTTTAGATGACTTAGATATTGATGCAGTAAGTTTTGACTCTATAGTAAATATGAGAAGTGCAAGAAAACAAATAAATAAAGCACTTATGGGGAATGTAAGTACCTTGCTATTACATCAAGGTGATAAAGAAAGAATAATAAGGGTAACAGAAAATTGTATTAACTCTGGTGTTGATATAGTTTCACCAGCCTGTGGACTTGGTATGTCAACTCCAAAAGAAAATTTAAGAGCTATGACGGATTATGTGAAAGGGAGAAGATAGTAATGGCAATAGCACATTTTATAGATGAGAATCTAAAGGTACAATGTGAAGAAGGAAAAACTATACTGGAAGTTATAAGAAAAAATAATTTAAAGTTAGAAACTCCATGTAATGGTATTGGCATTTGTGGAAAATGTAAGGTTATTGCAAAGGGCAAATTAAGTGAAATAGATACTATAGAATTACCTTTTATAAATAAAGAAAAAAATGAAAGACTTGCATGTGTAGCAAAGATTCAAGGGGATATTGATGTACAATTTATTAAAAACAATAAAAATTTAAAAACAGTAACTAAAGGTAAATCAATAGATATAAAAGTGTCACCTAAAATAAAAAAAGAATTAGTAAATAACTTAGATAATAAAGTTTCAATACCATATATAGAGTATGTAAATGGGGATGTATCTTCAATAGAACTTTATGAAAAAATTTACAAATTAGAATCAGAAAATGTGGATTCTTTTGAAGTTGTGAAAAATAAAGCAACAATATTAGATATAGATAATAAGATAGAAAAAGTTTACTCAGTAGCAATAGATATTGGAACAACAGGAATATCCAGTTATCTTATAAATTTAGAAAATGGAACAATTTTAAACAAATTATCTTCATTAAATCCTCAAACAGAATTTGGTGGAGATGTTTTAACAAGAATAACATATTGTATGGAGAATCCTAACGGTTTAGAAGACTTACAAAAGGCAATCACACTAGAAATAAATAGATTAAGTGGAGAACTTATAAGAGGAATAGGGGAAAGAAAAAACATTTATAATATAGCTATTGCAGGTAATACTACAATGTTACATTTATTATTGGGAATTAGCCCTATTTCATTAGCAAAAGCGCCCTATAGACCGATATTTTTAAATGGGTTAGAAATAAAAGCTACAGATTTAAATATAGATATAAATCATGAAGGTACAATTTTAATTCTCCCTAATGGATCTGCTTATGTTGGAGCGGACATAATTGCTGGAGTTGTAGCTAGTGGATTTGATAGAAATAGTGAGTGTAGCATATTTGTAGATATAGGAACTAATGGAGAAATAGTTGCCATAAATAATGGTCAGATAATGGGGACATCCACAGCAGCTGGTCCAGCATTAGAAGGTATGAATATAAGTTGTGGATGCAGAGCTCAAGAAGGAGCTATTGAAGGATTTAGAATAGATGAAAATTACCATATTGAATACTCAGTAATAGGAGATTCAAAGCCAATAGGAATATGTGGTAGTGGTCTTTTAGATATAGCTGCAGAACTTGTAAAATCTAATGTAATATTAAGTAGTGGGAGATTTAATAAGGAATTACCAGATAAATTAAAAAATAGATTAAAAGAGAAAAAGTTTTATATAACAGATAATATATATATTTCACAAAAAGATATTAGACAAATTCAATTAGCTAAAGGAGCAATTGCAGCAGGAATAACTATGTTGTTAAAAGAAATGAATATATCAATAGAGAATGTGAAAAATGCATATATAGCTGGAGCTTTTGGATATCATGTTAAAGGTGAAAGCATTACCAGTATAGGACTTATTCCAAAAGGATTTAGTGGTAAAATAGATTTCTTAGGAAACACATCTTTAGAAGGAGCAAGGCTTGCAACTATAAATGAAGATGTATTAAAGTCTATGATGGGCTTAAAAGAAAAGATATCAATATTAGAACTTTCAACTAGTGAAGAATTTCAAAAGCATTTTGTAAAAGAATTAAGTTTTTAAAATTTATAAATAAAGGTGATTAAAAATATGTTTAAATGTGTTAGTGATAATATAGAAAGTGTACCTAAAACAATATGTGATTGCTATCCAGACTTTTACGATAGAATAAATACTAATGAGTTTATGTCAAAAATTTCCAAGGAAATAAAAGAAGTAAGAAATGATGTATTTTGTAAAGTACCATTTTGTAATACTATAGAGGCTGAAGCTTTCGGAGGTATAATAAAATTAGCAGATGAAAACACATCATCAAGAGTTGGGGAATATTTAATTAATAGTGTTGAGGATTTAGAAAAAATAAGGCCAATAAATTTTTCTAAAGGTAGAATAAAAGAAGTATTAGATTCTGTAAAGAAATTAAGTGAAGATAAGGAGAATGTTGTATTAATGGTAGAAGGTCCTATGACAATAGTTACTTCACTTATGGATAGTAGGTTGTTTTATAAATTATATAGAAAAAATAAAGATGCTATAGAAAAACTTTTAAAATTAATAGAAGAAGGCATAGTAGAATATATTAGAAAAGCTATTGAAAATGGAGTTAAAGTTATATCGTATGCAGACCCTGTTGGTAACATAGATATAATTGGACCTAAATATTTTAAAGAGTTAACAGGTGCTATGACGTGTAATATTATAAGAAGTGTGAAAGACATTTTAATAAGTAATAATGTTTTATTTCACATATGTGGTAGAACATCTACATCCTTAGAAGAATGTGACTTTGTTAATAAAAAATGTATTCACGGAAATGAAGAGTTAACTTATGGAGAGAATTTAATTAATTTATCACTAAATAAAAAAAATGATAAATTAATTGTTGCTGGACATTGGTGTATAAAAAGAACTTTTTTAAATAAAAGTGATAACATAATAACATTATTAGAATTAAAATAAAATTTAGAAACATAGAAACCAGCCCACTAATTACTAAAATGGATTAGGTGCTGGTTTTTTTATAGGAAAAATAAAAATGTATTGACAAAAATAAATAAAAAACATACTATATAAGTATATTAGAAAATACTTATATAGTATGTTTTTCTTTAAGGAGGATTTTATGGAGAAGGAAACAAAAATTTTAAAGGCCTTGGCCCATCCAATAAGATTAAAAATAGTAGAAAAATTATCTAAAGAAGAGTTATGTGTATGCAAATTGAATGAAGATGTTGAATTTACTCAGTCTAACTTATCACAACATTTAAAAATATTAAAAGAAGCAAATATTTTAGATTCTCGTAAGGTGGGAATGTGGATGTATTATAGTATAAAAAATGAAGAAGTACTCAAAATTTTAGAATTAACTAAAGTGATTGCAAGTAAGTGATAATATATATTAAATAAAAAAGGAAAACGAGAATTATAGGGAAACAAGCTCCAATTTAAATTTATTCAACACCCTTAAAATATTTTTGCACAAGATGTAGTATTGAATTCTAAGTGATTCGGAGCATGTCTCACTATTTTAGGTATCCAAGTTTTGGAATGGATAACTTTAAGAGTCAACTTGAAACCCTATAAATAATCAAAGTTAATGATATTATATAAATACAAAAGGAGAATATAGTATGAAAAATTTAAGTGATGAAAAGATAAAAAGTGCTGTATTAAAAAGTTACAAGTCAATTGCAATATCTAATGGTGCAAGTGAGAGTTGCTGTAACAATAAAACTTTAACAATAAAAAATTCACCAGTAGAGATATCAAGTAAAATAGGATATTCAATGAAAGAACTAGAATCTGCACCAAAAGAATCAAATATGGGACTAGGGTGTGGAAATCCACAGCTTATAGCAAATATAAAAGAAGGTGAAACCGTATTAGATTTAGGATGTGGAGCAGGATTCGATTGTTTTTTAGCAGCTGATAAAGTAGGCGATAAAGGAATGGTAATAGGGGTAGACATGACCTTTGAAATGTTAAAAAAGGCAAGAGCTACGAGTAGAAGAAATAGATATAAAAATGTTGATTTTAGACTTGGTGAGATTGAGAATCTTCCAGTAGAAAATGATATAGTGGATGTTATCATATCTAATTGTGTTATAAATTTATCTACTAATAAGCAGAGGGTATATAATGAGGCTTATCGTGCTTTAAAAAAAGGTGGAAGAATTGCTATATCAGATATAGTAATAATGAAAGAGCTTACAGAAGAAATGAAAAATGATGAAAAGCTTTATTGTGGATGAGTTACAGGTGCATCCTCAGTTGAGGAATTAGAAGCATATCTTTATAAAGCTGGTTTTGAAGATATAACAATAGATGTAAAAGAAGTACCTAAGGAATATGAAGAAAAATGGGGACATAATTTAAAAGTTGGAGAGTATATTATGTCTGCAGCTGTTAAAGCAGTAAAAAAATAAGTTATAAAGGATATTAAAAGGATGTATTTATAATTGCTTATAAATCATCCTTTTGTAATTTAAAAATAGATTTGAATTTAAGCTTATATAGGGTTCCAAGTTGATAGCTAAAATTATACTGAATAATAAAAATCTTTCTACAAATACTTAATATACGTAAATTTTTAAATATAATATTGTATAGAAAGGATTTTATTATGGGAAGATCAGCTATAAATATTGAAACACTGC